>JAYZGM010000268.1:0-14576 GCA_036336225.1 Acidobacteriota bacterium
GATGGGGCGCTCGTCGAGCGGTTCACCGTGCATCCCGCGGTGCAGGTCGAGACGCAGGCGCTGAACTATCAGCCGTCGCAAGACACGCTCGACGCGCACCTCACGCGTCGGGTGCCGGTCGAGGCCGGGCCCCACGCGCTGGCGGTCACGTTTCCCAAGAAGCCGGAGCTGTTGCTGGAAACCGAGCGCCAGCCGTACGAGGCACACTTCAACTACTACCGTCATCCACGGATCCAGCCGGCCGTTTACGAGGTCTCAATTGTCGGTCCATACAACCCGGCTGGAGCCGGTGACACACCGAGTCGAGCCCGGATTTTCCGCTGTCAGCCACAGGAGGTTGCCGACGACGCGTCGTGCGCGCGTGAGATCCTCTCGACCCTCATGAGACGCGCGTATCGGAGACCGGTGACAGACCGTGATCTCGAACGGCCGTTTCAGCTCTACCAGGTTGCGCGCAGGACCGACGGGTTCGACGCCGGTATCGAAATGGGTCTGGCCGCAATATTGGTGAGCCCGGAGTTTCTCTTCAGAATCGAACGAGCCCCCGACACCGTGGAGGACGGGGCGCCGTATCGGGTGAGTGATCTCGAGCTCGCCTCACGGTTGTCGTTTTTTCTTTGGAGCAGCCTGCCGGATGACGAGCTTCTGGCCGTAGCGGAGCGGGGTGAGCGTCAGACAGCCGCTGCGCTCGATCGCGAGGTCCGTCGCATGCTGGCGGACCCGAGGGCCCGCAATCTGGTCACGAACTTCGCTGGTCAGTGGTTGCATCTCCGGAACCTTGAGTCCATCACCCCGGACATGCGTGTGTTTCCGGACTTTGACGACAATCTCCGCCAGGCGTTTCGCCGCGAGACCGAGATGCTGTTCGAGAGTATTCTCCGCGAGGACCGGAGCGTGCTCGACCTGCTACGCGCGAACTACACCTTCTTGAACGAGCGGCTGGCCAAGCACTACGGCATCCCACACGTGTATGGCAGTCGTTTCCGTCGTGTCGAGTTTGACGAAGGCGATACGCGCGGAGGGCTGCTTCGACAAGGTAGTATTTTGTTGGCCACGTCCTATGCCACCCGGACCTCGCCGGTGATCCGGGGCAAATGGGTGCTCGACAACATCCTCGGTGTCCCACCTCCACCGCCGCCGACAGATGTCCCGGAGCTGGAGGACACTGGTATTCTGCGCGCGCGCTCAATGAAGGAACGCATGAGCGCCCATCGGGCGAACCCCGCGTGCGCCAGCTGTCACCAGCTCATGGATCCGGTTGGGTTCGCGCTCGAAAACTACGATGCGGTGGGGCGATGGCGCGTAGCGGAGGGTGGCACGCCGATCGACGCCTCGGCGACGCTCTTTGATGGGACGACCGTTGACGGAGTGGACGATCTTGAAGCCGCGCTGTTGGCTCGCCCCGAGCTATTTGCGACGACAGTGACGGAGAAGCTTCTCACGTTTGCAATCGGCCGCGGGGTCGAATCATTCGACGCCCCCGCGGTGCGGGCGATTTT
This sequence comes from Acidobacteriota bacterium, assembly GCA_036336225.1. Taxonomy (GTDB): domain Bacteria; phylum Acidobacteriota; class Vicinamibacteria; order Vicinamibacterales; family UBA8438; genus JAJEEA01. The sequence continues at coordinate 1,500 of JAYZGM010000268.1, forward strand.
GAAGGATGCGAGTGTGGACGACTACCAGTTTTCGTCTTTGATTCTCGCCGTGGTCAAGAGTATGCCGTTCACGATGAGGAGAGCATCATGATGATCTCAAAAAAAGCACTACCGCGACGCACATTTCTGCGCGGCGTGGGCGCCACCGTGGCGTTGCCGTTGCTGGACGCCATGGTGCCCTCGATGACCGCACTGGCCAAGACCGCAGCCACCCCGGTCCGGCGTCTGGGGTTTGTCTATGTGCCTATGGGATCGAACATTTCGATGTGGACACCACCCGGCGCGGGCGGCGCGTTGACGCAGCTTTCTCCGAGCCTCGGGCCGCTGGCCACGGTCAAGGACCAGCTCACCGTTGTGAGCAATCTCGAGTTGAGAAACGCCTACCCCGGTACCCATGCGACCTCGAATGCCTCGTTTCTGAGCGCCGCCAAGGCGAAGTGGACTGAGAGCACTGACTACTACTTGGGAACCACGGTCGACCAGATTGCGGCCAGCCAAATCGGTCAGGAGACTCAGTTGCCGTCGCTCGAGCTGGCCATGGACCTGCTCGACATGGTCGGGCAGTGTGACAACGGCTACGCGTGTGTGTATCAGAACAACCTGTCATGGTCGTCACCCACTTCGCCACTTCCTCCGGAGGCGCATCCCAGGATGGTGTTCGAGCGGCTGTTTGGCGAGGGTGGCACCGCAGCACAACGTCGGGTCGCCCTCGGTCGTCGGGCGAGTCTGCTCGATTGGGTGCACGAAGATATCGCCCGACTCCAGCGGGAGCTTGGACCAGACGACCGTACGAAGGTCACCGAGTATCTCGACACGGTGCGGGAGGTCGAACGACGGATCCAGCAAGCGGAGGCGGATACTGCGAGCAACCCGCTACCCGACCTTGACCGTCCGCTCGGTGTGCCCGTCGCCTATGAGGACCACGCGAAGCTGATGTTCGACCTCCAGGTGCTCGCTCTCCAGGGCGATGTCACCCGGGTAATCTCCTTCCAGCTTGCAAGAGAGTCGAGCAACCGGACCTATCCGGAAATCGGCGTGCCCGACCCCCACCACCCGATCTCGCATCATGGGAACGATCCTGAGAAACTGGCGATGCTAGCAAAGATCAACCAGTATCACGTGTCGTTGTTTGGCCGCTTCCTTGAGCGGCTGGGTTCGGTGCCGGACGGGGATGGCTCCCTGCTCGATCATTCGCTCTACATGTATGGCAGCGGAATGGGTAATCCTAACGTGCATGACCATGTGAATCTCCCCATCCTGGTTGCTGGAGGTGGAGCGATCCGTACGTCGGGTGGTCGCCACATCACGTACGCCGAACCGACCCCGATGGCGAATTTGCACCTGACCCTGCTCGACAAAGTCGGGGTGAAGGTCGACACGTGGTCAGACAGTACCGGGACCATCGATACACTCCTCAGCCCGGTGGCATTGTAGGAGGCCGGGTGATGCGCCGTCTGTCGACAGCCCTGTGGCTCACCGCCGCCCCCGTGTTGATTCCTCTGACTGCGACTGCGGCTGAGGCACCGTTGGCGGATGCGGTCCAACGTCTCGATACCTCCGCCATTCAGCGGCTGCTCGACCACAGAGTTGACCCGAACGGAACTCAGGTGGACGGGATGACGGCTCTTCACTGGGCGGTCTATCACGACAAGCTTCCGCTGGTGGAACAGTTGCTTGAGGCCGGCGCCGATCCCGAGTTGGTGAACCGCTACGGGGTGACGGCGGTGTCGCTTGCGGCAGAAAACGGCGCCGCGGCGGTTGTGGGAAGGTTGCTTGACGCCGGAGTCGATGCCAACACGACGCTTCCCGGCGGCGAGACGGTCCTGATGACGGCAGCACGGTCAGGCCGGGTCGCCGTCGTACGCGAGCTGATAGCCCATGGGGCCGACGTCCTGGCGACGGAGCCGCGGCGGCGGCAAACCGCGGTCATGTGGGCCGCCGCCGAGGGGCATGCTGACGTCGTGGAAACCCTGATGGAGGTCGGCGCCGATTTCACGACCCCTCTCGATTCCGGTTTCACCCCATTCCTGTTTGCTGTGCGTGAAGGCCACCTTGGGGTCGTCGGTTTGCTCCTCAACGCCGGGGTTGATGTCAACGGACGGGTCGACGCGGTGATTCCTCCAGAGCGCACCTATCGCGCGGGGCGGGCGGTCCGAGTTGGGACAAGTCCGCTCTTGCTGGCCGTGACCAACGCGCACTGGGATGTGGCGGCGTCGTTGCTGGATGCTGGCGCAGACCCCAATACGGACGACGCCGGCTACACCGCGCTCCATCTGATGGCGAAGGTCCGCAAGCCCGGGGTTGGAGACAACGACCCTGCGCCGGACGGGTCAGGACGGATGACGAGTCTCGACATCGTGCGAAAGCTGGTTGACCACGGCGCAAACTTGGACGCGCGGATGACCGAGCGGCGCAATTTGAACAACACTCGGCATCACGAGCTGGGGTCGACGCCGTTCATGCTGGCGGCGTTGGTGGCCGATGTTGAGTTGATGCGGACACTGGTCGACCTGGGGGCGGACCCCTCGCTGACGAGTAATGAGCGCAGTACCCCGCTGATGGCGGCGGCTGGTTTGGGCACGCGGTCGCCGGGGGAGGACGCCGGCACGGAAACGGAAGTGCTGGAGGCTGTGCAACTGGCCCTTGAACTGGGGAACGACGTCAATGCCGTGGACGACCACGGGGAGACTGCCATGCACGGGGCCGCGTATAAGAACTTGCCGGCGGTCATCGCCTTGCTGGCCGCGAGCGGCGCAGACGTCGACGTCTGGGCTCGCAAGAATGAGCATGGATGGTCTCCATTGACCATCGCGCGTGGCTACCGTTTTGGGAACTTCAAACCATCGCCGGTGACTGTGGCGGCGGTCGAACAGGCGATGTTGGCTGAGGGCATCACACCACCGACGGTCGAGGAGGAAGCGGCCGAGAGCTTTGACATCTCTGCGCCGCGGGCTCGCACGGCAACGACCCTGCCCGATCGGACGCCACGCTAGCGGCCAGTCCACTCGTCGTCTACTCAGACGTGCTGGATGCCAAACGCGGCCTGGGAAGGGTGTCCAGTCGCGGACTTCGTTATACGCGGAACACTTTGCAGGAGCAGTCAAATGCCCGACCGTGTACTCGCCGGATTCGTGACCGCAGGGGTCGTGTTTTCATGCACGCTGGTTTGCGTTCCATCAGTGGCGGCACAGACCGCAGAGACTGACTGGGTGCCTCCCAGGTTGGCGGATGGACGCCCGGATTTACAAGGCGTCTGGCTCAGTAACACCGCCACGCCGTTACAGCGCCCCGACGCCCTGGCGGGTCGCGAGTTCCTGACCGAGGAGGAGGTCGCGACCTTACGTGCGCGGACAGACCGGATCTTCCGGAACGGGCGTAGCGCGTTCACGACGCCGGAGGGCGCGTTCTTCGCCGCATTGAATGATGTGGAGACCTACGAGGCGTGGTCCACAAGCAGCTCCATCGGGATGGTGGATGTCGAGGTCACCAACCGGACGTCGCTCGTCATCGACCCCTCGGACGGTCGCATCCCTCGGTTGACTCGCGAGGCACGGGCGCGGGAGCAGGCGGTCGATACGGGGTGGACATTCAAAACGGGGCCGGAAGATCTCAACAACGTGCATCGGTGCGTGACAACCGGTGTGCCGCGTTTGGGTGGGAACTTCGGGGCCGGTCCCTATACGTTTTATCAGCTCGTCCAGACGCCTGACCATGTTGCGTTCGTGAGCGAAGCGTTTCACGATGCCAGGATCATCCCTCTCGATGGACGTCCACATCTGGACGATGGCATCCGCCAATGGAACGGTGACTCACGCGGGTACTGGGAAGACGACACGCTGGTCGTAGAGACCCGGAACTTCTCACCAAACAGCTACTATCGCGGTGCCACCGAGGGGCTCCATCTGGTGGAACGGTTCACCCGCACCGACGCGGACACGCTCACTTACCAGATGACGTTTACCGATCCGACCACCTGGGCTGCTCCGTGGACTGCGGAACTGCCACTCAAACGACGAGCGCAGCCCATCTACGAGTTCGCCTGCCACGAAGGGAACAAGTCGATTGTGGGTATGCTCAGGACCGCCCGTCTCGAGCAGTCCCGCTGACACCTCGTGGTCCTGAGCGGTGAGGGGAGCTCCGCCTCTCGCCTGCTCGTGGTCTTGGCAGGGGACGGTCGAGGTTCGGGGGAGACCTCGGTCCGCGATTCCGACCGCCTCGCCGGGCTCTGCTCCCTTGCCCGTGCGCTACCCCGCCCGGGCTGACGACGGGTTTTTCTGTCCCGGGAGAAAAGCCGCTACGACCGGATTACTCCTATGGTCGGACTGCGACGGCCCGCCGCCGCCTTCCGCTCTCCGGCGGGTCGCTCGCCGCTGGCGCTCGAGTCGGCTCAGGGATCGCCGATCGACGCGTCCACCCCCGATCCTCACGGCGAGCGGACATACGAGCGCCCGTATGCGCGGGTTGACATCTCCCCAAGGGCCAGAAATGTGATTCCACGTCACTCGGGGAGTGCGAATGCGACGAGCCGAGGTCCCCCTCCGATCGTGAGCGCGATGTGTTGTCGGCCGTCGGCCAGGTAGGTCATTGGGGTGCCAATGGCGCCGGTCGGGAGGTCGATCGAGGCAAGCTCGTCGCCGTTGGTCTTGTCGTAGGCGACCAATCGAGGTCCACCGGTCGAGCTCCCGGCGGTCAGACAGTAGATCAGCAGAGTCTTGGTGAGCAGCGGGCCGTTGGTCGCGTTGTCTCCACCGAGCGGTGGCAGTTCCAGATCACGCAGGAGCCGGTGACGACGATACCGGTCGCCGTTGCCCGTGGGCACGACCCACGCATAGTTTCCGGTATTCATATCGATGGCGCTCATCCGCGAGTAGGGTGGTTTGAGCAACGGCAGACCCTGTGGCATCTGTGGACCAGTTCGGACCCCGCGACGAAGCTGCTCCATCCGTGCGGCTTCAGGGGCGCCGTGGGTATAGGCAACCGTCGCGCCGCGCCCCTCGTCGGGAGCATACAGGGCGATGACAGAAGCCTGGTTGCGAGAGGGGATGTAGAGCATCCCGGTCTCTGGATCCGCGGCGGCCCCCGCCCAGCCCGCGGTCCCACCCGGTGGTGGTCGCATGATGGTGCCCCGGGTGACTCCCTCGACCGGGCGGGTCGGTGGTGTGAACAGCGGACCCAACGTGAACCCCTCCACTGCGTCGAGCGCCATTTGACGTAGCTCGGGTGTAAAGTCAACGAGGTCGTCAACCGTGACGCCTTGATAGTCGAACGGGGCCGGACGGGTGGGGAACGGCTGGGTTGCGGCCGGGACCTCACCCGGCATGTTCGTCTCTTGGGGAACCGGTCGCTCTTCGATCGGCCACACCGGCTCACCGGTTGCACGGTCGAACGTGTAGACGAATCCCTGCTTGCTGACCTGTGCGATTGCTTTTATCTCTCGCCCATCGACCGTGATGTCGAGGAGGTTGGGATGGGTGGGGAAGTCATAGTCCCAGAGCCCGTGATGCACCGCTTGGAAGTGCCAGACACGTTGGCCCGTCTCGACATCGACGGCGATCAGCGTCTCTGAATAGAGGTTGTCGCCGAGCCGGTCGGCGCCGTAGTAGTCGTTCGTGGCGGTCCCGGTTGGCATGTAGACGTGGCCCAGCTCGTTGTCCCCGGCCAGCATCGACCAGACGTTGGCGTTGCCCGAATACCGCCAGGACTCGTTGAGCCAGGTGTCCGATCCAAACTCGTCCGGGCTGTTCGGCACCGTGTGAAAGTCCCACGCATGCTCACCGGTGCGCACGTCCCAGGCGCGGACCCAGCCCGGGATTGCTTCTTTCGTGATGCGACGGTCGGCGACATGCGAACCGTGGATGACTCGGTCGCGAACGACAATCGGCGGGGAGTGGATGCCATAGAGAAGCGCGTTGAGATAGTCACGCTCACCGCGGTTTGCACGGGGGACACCCACCATCGCGTCCACCATGCCACTTCCGTTTGAGCCAAAATCGGCACACGGACGCCCGGTTGCGGCCGCAACGCAGACGAGATAGCCATTGCCCGTGCCCCAGAAGATCCGTTCATCTCCTTCCCCGTCGGTCCAGTAGGCGACACCACGCTGTCGCCAGGTCCCGGTCATGGTCGTCGTGCCCTCTTCGTAGCTCTTCGGATTGAAGACCCACAACGTCTCTCCGGTCGTGGCGTCGACGGCCACACCCTGTGACAACGGGGTGTTGAAGTACAGGACACCGTCGACCATCAGCGGAGTGGATTGAAACCCGTTGGGGTGTGGGGTGTGCCCGATGCGATACAGGTCAGGCGTCTCCTCGACCAGTGCATCTACGATGCGGTCGAGTGGCGCCCACCACTCACCGCCGTCGGGAGTGGTCTTACTGACGAAGGTGTCAACCGATGTCCACGCCCAGACGATCTCGAGATCGGCGAAGTTGTCTCGGTTGATTTGATCCAAGGGCGAGTACTTCTTTCCGCCGATGTCCCCGGCGTAGCTACGCCATTCGCCGTTTGAGGTGTCGTAGGTCTGCCAGGGGCCGTCCGTGGTTTGCGACTGCGCCGTCGCGCCGACGATCATCGCGACAAGAAACAAGCCGGTGGGGAGGAGTTTCACGCCTGCACCTTTCTGTAGGATCGTTGTATGCGGCTATTGTATCGTCGGTGATGAACGGACCAGGACACTAGGGGAGCGCGAACGCCACGAGCTCTTGGTTCGCGCTTGACCCGGTCGCGATCAAGACGAACTGACGCCCTTGACTGGTGCGATACGTCATCGGTGTCGCGGTCGAGCGCTCGTTGAGCGCGCCTGACCACAGCTCGGCGCCGTTGGATTTGTCGAATGCATACAATGCATCCTCGCCTCCCCCGGCAAACACCAGGCCACCCCCGGTCACGATAGCTCCGGGCGCGCCGGGTGTCCCGAGCCGGTCCGGGAGTTCGACGCCCTGTAGCTCGGGATGGGTCCGAATGCGTTCGCTGCCCCGCCCGAATGGTACCCGCCAGGCGATATCACCCGCGTTGAGGTCGACGGCTACGAGAAACGCATACGGCGGCTTGGTTATGGGAAGTCCGCCCTCGAAGGTCGATTGTCCTCCAGCAACCGCGTCGTAGCCAACGTAGTCCGGCTCGGTGCTGTCGGCGAATGGGTTGCGGGTGGTGGTCGGGTCGTATCGGCCGAGGGTCATTACCGCCGGCATGCTGGAGGTCTTGACGTGGAGCAGACCGGTTTCCGGGTCGAACGCCCCACCGCCCCAGTTGACCGCGCCCCCGCCACCGGGACGAACGAGCGATCCTTCGAGACTAGGCGGTGTATAGAGTGGCCCCAGACCGAATCGTTGCATCGCCTTCCGGGCAGACGTCTCAAGATCGGGTGTGAGATCGAAGGCATCGTTCAGGGTGACACCGGTGGCTGGTATCAACGCTGGTGGGCGGGTGGGGAACGGCTGGGTCGGCGATGTTCGTTCCCCCGGGATATTACTTTGGGGTACAGCTCGCTCCTCGACCGGCCAGACCGGTTCGCCGGTTGTCCGATCGAAGATAAACACCAGGCCTTGTTTGGTCAGTTGGGTGACCGCGTCGATGGGGCGACCGTCTACCGTGATCGACATCAGCATCGGTTGTGTCGGCAGGTCGTAGTCCCATACCCCGTGGTGCACGATCTGAAAATGCCAGTCCCGCACACCGGTGTTTGCGTCGAGCGCGACCAGACTCTCAGCAAAGAGGTTGTCGCCCAACCGCTGGCCACCGTAGTACACGTTGGTCGGGTTCCCAACCGGCAGGAACACAAGCTCGTTTGCCTCGTCGACCGTTACGCCGGCCCACACATTGGTCGTGCCGGTGTGACGCCAGGCTTCGTTCTCCCAGGTCTGGCTCCCGAATTCGCCTTCTTGCGGAACGGTGTGGAAGCTCCACACCAGCGCGCCCGTTCTGGCGTCGTATGCGCGCACGTCTCCTGGCGGAGTCCGGCGATAGATGACCCGGTCGCCGACGGCATTTCCGACGATGACGAGGTCTTTGTAGGTGACCGGGGCCGCGTTGAACTCGAAGTGACTCCGGTCGATGGGCCAGATGAGATCTTGGCTCAGGTCGATCACACCGTTATCACCAAAGGAATCGACCACGTTACCAGTGATGGCATCCAGACAAAATAGACGAAACCGACTCGCGAGAAAGATTCGAAGCCGGTCACCATCGCGCCAGGTGGTGACGCCACGATGCCGGAATCCGCCGCCGAGCGCCGGCATCCCGTCCTCGTAGGCTCGAGGGTCGAACACCCAACGTTCGGCCCCGGTCTCGGCGTCGAGCGCGGCGACCCGGTTATAGTTGGAGCTCACATATGCGGTGTCGTTGATCATGATCGGCGTGTTCGTAAAGCTCCCGGGGGTCGTGCCGTATTCGGGTCGCGGTTGGTCCTCTGGTCGCCAGGTCCAAACGACTTCTAGCCTTTCAACGTTGGCCGGCGTGATGCTGTCGGCCGGTGACGATCTCGAGTTCGCTTGGTCCGCACCGACATAGGGCCATTCAACCAGGACCCGGTCGTCCTGTGCTGCTACCTGGGTACTCAGTACGGTCAAGACGGCAACGGGGATCGACTGGATCCACCGGCCACGTTGGGCGTGGCTGCTCATAGACGGATTATAGGAGGGCGCGGTGCCAACCCACGAGGTCCGAGAGATAGGTGCGACCCTGCCGATTGGCGTTTTGGGGCATCCGCTTCCTCATCTACGATTACGACATCTGGAGGTAACGATGATGAAGTCTCTCGTGTTTGCGTTCGCGCTGGTCGTGATAAGTGTTGCGGCCCCGGGTCCCTCGTTGGCCCAAGAGTCGACCTTCGTGCCGGTTACCGAGGACATGTTGCTGGACCCGGAACCGAGTGACTGGCCCAGCTGGCGGCGTACGCTCGATGGCTGGGGGTATAGCCCCTTGGACCAGATCAATACCGACAATGTCGGCGAGTTGCGGCATGTGTGGTCGTGGGCCCTTAGCTCCGAAGGACGACCCGAGCCCAACCCACTGGTCTATGACGGTGTGATGTATATCGCCAGCCCCTTCGATGTGGTCGAGGCGCTCGACGCCGTCACGGGAGAGCTGCTCTGGCGCTACCGATACGAGCATGAAGCCGACCGCCTGGGCGGAATCGTGACCAGTCGAAATCTGGCGATCTACGACGACAAGATCTATCTCACGACGTTCGACGCGCACATCGTGGCGCTGGACGCGACAACGGGCGATGTCATGTGGAACGTCGCCGGCGCCGATTACCGCCACGGGTTTCGATACACGGCGGGGCCAATTATCGTGCGTGGCAACGTGCTGGCCAGCACGAACGGCTGCGATCGATATTACGAGGCAAAAGAGGCGCCCTGCTTTATCTCGGCCCATGACGCCGGTTCTGGCGAGGAGGTGTGGCGGACGTCGACGGTGGCAAGACCCGGCGAGGTTGGTGGTGACACTTGGGGCGATACACCGCTGATGTATCGGATCGGCGGTGACAGCTGGACGGCGGGAAGCTTCGACCCCGAGACCAACCTGATCTACTGGGCAACCGCTCAGGCCAAGCCATGGGCCCGCTTTCAGCGCGGACACTCAGGTGATGCGTTGTACACGAATAGTGTGCTTGCGCTGGACCCCGGTAGCGGTGACATCGTCTGGTACAACCAGCTGCTCCCCGGCGAAACACATGACATGGACGAGACGTTTGAGAACGTGCTCGTCGACTACGATGACCGGCGGTCACTGTTTAAGATGGGGAAGCTCGGCATTCTGTGGGAGCTAGACCGTGCGACGGGTCGCTTTCTCGCCGCCCACGATCTGGGGTACCAGACGATTCTTGATGTCGATCCGACAAGCGGGGCAGTCACCTATCGGCCGGGGATGATTCCCGAGGATGGGGTGGAGCTCGAGTTTTGTCCGAGTGTGGCCGGTTTCAAGAGTTGGCGGGCCATGGCCTACCACCCCGAAACCCGGGCGTTCTACATACCACTGATCGTCAGTTGCGAACGCACAACGTTTGGCCCCGGACCGGAGCTCGTGGAGGCGGGCGGTGGGGTGGGTATCTCGCGACGCACTCATCTTCCACACCCGGATCGTCCGGATGGGGTCGGCGAGCTCGTGGCGATTGACGTCGACGGCAGTGTGCTGTGGCGGCATCGCACGCGGACCGCGATAGACAGCGCGGTGTTGACGACAGGTGGCGGTCTGGTGGTGGCCGGGGACTGGGACCGGTATCTGTATGTCTATGACGTCGCCACTGGGGACATCTTGTTCCAGACTCGGCTCGCGAGCTCAATATCAGGTTTCCCCATTGCCTATGCGGTCGAGGGACGGCAATATCTGGCGATCCCCGTCGGAACCGATCCGTCGATGTGGAGCGGGATCTCAGGTCAGCTGACACCAGAAAAAGCTCGTCCAGAAGGCGGTCATGCGGTGGTCGTGTTCACACTACCCGAGTAGCGGCACCAGTGCACCGTCGTCGACATCCGGTCCCAGATCGGGTGATGTGTGTTCGAGGTGTGATCGGATCTCGACGGCGGGGTCACTCGTGAAGCAGGTCCGACACTACGTGGCGGTTTGAGATGCTCGTCACGGTCTAGCTCCGAGAACTCCGCCGCGGTGTCCGCAAACGGGGCGTCCGGTGCGACGATGCCCCCGAGGCTCAGCCCTTCAGGTCCGTGACAACTGTAACGGTTGTCCTGAATGATGGGGAGGACGCCCTTGTACTAGGTGGCATCTCCTTCGTTGGCGTCGCTCGGCGCGGCTACACCTACCCAAAGGCTGAGTACTATCCGCAGCGCGAGGAATCGCGTCTATACTCTCGTGACCCGGGCTCCCCCGAACCGTGCTCGTGACCAGTGATTTTGTCAACATCTCACCTGTTGTGGCTGCGGCGCGCCCGGTCACTCGCCCGAGACTGGATTTCGTTGACCGGGTCCACTAGACTCTTCGTCATCAGGACGTGTGGATTGACGCTCAATAGCGAGCGGCGAGGCAGCTCATGACGAGATCAGGGTTCCTCCGGCGTCAGGCACCAGCGAAGGTTGCGCCGTGGCTGGTGCTTGGAGCGCTGTCGGTGGTTGGCCCCGGAGCGGCGGCCGCCGGACAGACGGGGGAGCGCGTCGAAGCGAGCGCGGTGCTTGGCCGGTATTGCTCGGGTTGTCACAACGACGAGCGACAGCGGCGTGGGCTCGTGCCTGTATCGTTCGGGGCGCTCGACCCGGCCGATGTTGGTGCCGATGCAGACGTATGGGAGCAGATCGTCCGCAAGGTGCGCTTGGGAATGATGCCGCCGGTGGGTCGTCCCCGACCGGGCCACGAACAGCAGCAGCAGTTTCTGTCTTGGCTCGAGACCGAGCTCGAGGACGTGGCGATTGCTCACCCGGATCCCGGGCGCCCCGCTATCCGCCGATTGACGACGCCGGAGTATCGTAACGCCGTGCGCAGTCTCGTGGGTCTCGAGGTCGATGAGCGTTGGTTGTTGTTTCCCGCGGACGACGTCGATCAGGAGGGGTTCAGCACCAACGCTGACGCGTTGTCGGTGTCGCCCGCGCTCTTCGACCGTTATCTCTCCGCCGCGAATCGTATAAGCCGGCTTGCCGTCGGGGATACCACGATCGGTCCCGGATTCGCCGCGGCGACCTATACAATCCCGCGTCTGTTGTATCAGGACACCCGGATGAGTGACGACCTTCCGTTTGGATCTCGTGGAGGCTTGGCCGTTTCACACTATTTCCCGCTCGATGGCGAGTATCGTATCAAGATCCGACTACGTCGGATGATCTACGACTACATCGTCGGGATGGGAACGCCGCAGCAGGTCGAGGTGCGGCTCGACGGGCGACGGGTTCAACGCTTTACCGTCGGGGACGCGGATTCCATCGGCTACCCTTCCGCGTATAGCTTTTTCGGGACCATCCGTGGGGACCCGGCCTGGGAGCAGTTTGTCTCGATCGATGCCGATGCGGCACTTGAAGTGACGATACCGGCTCGGGCAGGCCAGCGCGTCGTAGGCGTGTCGTTCGTGGCGACGCGCACCGAGCCGACCGGCGTCCTTGAACGACGACTCTCGGGGTTTTCGCTGAGTGGGCTCGGTTTCTATCACGGCCACGCGGCGGTCGATCAGGTCGAGATTACCGGTCCGTATGACGCCACGGGTCCGGGGGATACGCCGAGTCGCCGGCAGGTGTTCAGCTGTCGTCCGACCGACACGGTGGACGATACGGTCTGTGCGAAGGAGATCTTGTCCCGGCTGGCGCGTCGCGCCTACCGTCGTCCCGTCGCTGATGACGATCTGACAACCCTGTTGGAGTTCTACGAGACGGGGCGGGCGGATGGAGGATTCGAGAACGGTATCCAGAAGGCGCTCGAACGGTTGCTCGTGGCACCGGAGTTTCTCTTTCGTCTGGAGCGGGACCCACCGGGGGTCGAGCCTGGCAGCGTCTATCAGCTCTCAGATCTGGAGCTAGCCTCTCGATTGTCCTTCTTCTTGTGGAGTGACATCCCAGACGACACGCTGCTAACCGTGGCCGAGACAGGGCGTCTGCGGGTGGGCGGGGAGCTGGAGCGGCAGATCCAACGGATGCTGTCTGATCCGCGGGCCACCGCCTTGGTCGATAATTTTGCCACCCAGTGGCTCCAGCTTGGTCGCGTGCGCGGGGTGATTCCCGACGTCGACCTGTTCTACGAGTTCGACGAGAACCTGCGTGCCGACATGGAGCGGGAAACGCTCTTGTTTCTCGAGAGCCAGATACGGGGGGACCGTCCGGTCGCCGAGCTCTTCAGTGCCAATTACACCTATCTCAACGAGCGGCTCGCCACCCATTACGGTCTTGACGGGGTGTTTGGTGAGCGGCTCCGTCGTGTTTCCGTCCAGGGCGACCGGAGGGGATTGCTCGGGCATGCTAGTCTGCTAACCATCACGGCCTACCCTACCCGAACATCACCAGTCCTACGTGGCAAGTGGCTGCTCGACAACGTCTTAGGCATGCCCCCGTCAGAACCGCCCGCTGACGTCCCCGCGCTTGAGGAAAACCATGGTGGTGCGACGCCAAAGACAATGCGCGAGCGAATGGAACAGCACCGTGC
>JAYZGM010000269.1:0-6170 GCA_036336225.1 Acidobacteriota bacterium
CGTGCCCGAAGAGCAGGCGCTGCTGGACAATGTCCGCCGCCGGGTTCGGCTCTGGGCAGAAGTGGCGCCCGAGCGTCAGGAGGCGAAGGGCTCGGAAGCGATCCTCAATAGTCTCGTCCTCGCCAGTCATGATGTTCGTGATTCCCGCCTGAGCGACGGCACGCGTCGCGCGTTCGACCATCTCTGGGAGATGCAACTGGAGGACGGCAAACGATCTGGTGCGTGGCCGTGGCTGCACGCTGAGCTCGAACCATGGGAAGAGGACGGCGGGCCGTACTACGGTGCCGCGTTGGCCGCGATCGCGGTGGGAATCGCGCCGGAGGGTTATGCCGCCGAGCCGGCGAACGCTGGCCGCGTGGCTCGTTTGCGCCGCTATCTGACCGACGGGTTCGACGAACAGAACCTGTTCAACAAGCTGACGGCGGTTTGGGCCACTACGCGGCTGCCCGGCCTATTGGAGCCTGCCGCCCAAGCGGCAGTGATCGACGAAACGCTCACGCGACAGCGCGACGACGGCGGATGGAGCCTCGCTTCGCTCGGACCCTACCAGCTTCGGGAGATGAGCCCACGTGTGATCGAGAGCGACGGGTATGCGACGGGCCTGATCGCCTTTGTGCTACTCCAAACGGGTGCCGAGCCAGCGCGACCTGGACTCCAACGCGCCCTGGCATGGCTCTCTGCGAATCAGGATACTGTGGATGGAAGCTGGCCCGCCCACTCGCTCAACAAGCACCGCGACCCGTCGTCCGATATTGGACGGTTCATGCGTGACGCGGCAACGGCGTACGCCGTTCTCGCGCTGACGAGCGCACACCAAAAGGGTCTATCACACCATCGATAGGGTCCATTAGTACCGCGGTACGGCGGCATCGACGAGTTGCGACCAGGCGTCGATGCCACCCTGCAAATTGTAGAGGTTGCTGAATCCCTGACGCCGGAAGTACTCCGCGGCCTGCTGGCTACGAATGCCGTGGTGGCACTGAAACACGATGGGAGTGCTTCGGTCCAAACCGAGCAGCTTCTCGTGATGTGACTGGTCAAGCAGCTCGGAGCCGTCGAGCTTTGCAATCTTCCTTTCCCAGTGCGTACGCACGTCGACCAGCTCGAACAGGGAATCGCTCTCCATCATTGCCTTCAGCTCGAGGGCTGACAGCTGTCGAATTGGCGGCTCCGGAGTTGTGGGCTCGTCGGTCAAGGCTCGCAAATTCTCCCCGCTCGATCGGTCGTCGTCAACTTGTCGCAGCCTGGCGACCCCTTTGAGGGTGACGCGCTGTGCGGCTCTTATCTCGAGCCAGACCGAAGTGGGCGGCGTTGGGCCGGTCAGACTATGATTCCGTCCGACCAGGGCTTTAGCTCCAGGGGCCACGCTCAGCTCGTATGCGATCCGTGGGGAGTTCGGTCTCGGCGGGGTGGTCGGCGTCTGCATGGCTCTCGATTTCCGGTTGAGGCGTCAGGCATCAAGCTTTTCCCGCTGGAGCTGAGCCGGGATGAGACGGCCACACGGCGGTTGCCCCCTGACGCGCCGGGGACGTATAGAGCAACCGACGGTAACCGGGCTAGGAGGGCATCGATGAGAACCTGTCGCATCGTGACCGTGCTCGCACTCTTCTTGGTGAGCACTCCGTCATCGTGGGCACAACACAGCGCGCCGGCAGTGGCGCCGACCCCACTCCGGTTTCCAGAGGTTGTCGGGGATGCGCGGGAGCTGGTGGAGACGGCGCTCGTCGAAGAGGACTACCCCGGGATTGCGATCGCCGTGTCGGTTGAGGGCCAGACGGTCTGGTCTGAAGGTTTCGGCTATGCCGACCTCGAACATCGGATCCCGATGACCCCGGCGATCATGTTTCGGGTGGGAAGCATCGCAAAGCCGATGACAGCGGCCGCGGTCGTGACGCTCGTCGAGGCCGGCCAGCTTGATCTCGACGCGCCGATCCAGCGCTACGTCGCGTCGTTTCCCGAAAAACGCCAGCCGATCACCACGCGTCAGCTCGGCGGGCACCTCGCGGGTATCCGTCACTACGACGGCGACGAAATGCTCATCCGCGATCGGTACGACACGGTGACCGCGAGTTTGGCAATTTTCAAGAATGATCCGCTTCTGCATGCTCCCGGGACCAAGTACTCGTACTCGAGTTACGGATACAACTTGATCAGCGCGGTGATCGAGGGGGCGTCGGGGCAGAACTTTCTGTCCTACATGCGGGAGGCTGTATTCCGGCCACTGGCGATGAACCAGACCGTCGCCGACCACGTGACCAGCCTCATTCCCCACCGCGCCGGCTTCTACCAACGGAACGGGGACGGGGCGTTGGTCAATGCGCCGTATGTCAACAACAGCTACAAGTGGGCCGGGGGCGGCTTCCTCTCAACGACAGAGGACGTGCTTCGGTTCGCCAACGCGCATCTTGAGGATGCCTTCTTGTCGGCGTCACAGAAGGAGATCCTTTTCATGGAGCAGCGGACGACCGACGGCGCGGGGGTAGGGTACGGCTTCGGATGGTTCGTGCGTGCTGACGACGCTGGCTGGCCGTTGCTATCTCATTCAGGGGGCTCGGTCGGCGGCACGTCGCTGATGGTCATGCAACCCGACACCGGGGTTGTCGTCGTCGGCCTCGTTAACCAGGGGCAGGCCAATCTCGATGTCATCCGCGAGGTACTGCGGCGCTTCGTCCGCGCAGCGGCGGGGCGCTGAGGTGGTTCGTGAGGACCGCGACAAGGACATCACGTATATGGATGCACAGGAGAAGGCTTTCGTTCTACATGACGTGATTGGACGCCGGTCCGGTGGTGGTAAAGAGATCACGCCGAACGAATGGCGCCAGTTCGTTGAGGCTCAAAATGATGGGTGCCGCACGGGTCCGGCCATCGGTGAGCAGGCGCCAGTGTTTACGTTGCCCGATCAGAACGGAACCCGGCGCACGCTCCAAGACCTCACCGGTCCTGGTGGGCTACTGCTCGTGTTCAGCCGCAGCGCGGATTGGTGACCCTACTGTCGCAATCAGCTGGTTGAGCTGAACATGACGTTGGCGGAGCTTCGTGCCCACGGAATCCATGTTGCCTCCGTTACCTATGACGACCGAGAAACCTGACGGGCGTTCGGGGGGGCGAATCGGATCGCGTATCCCCTCTTGTCAGATCACGGGAGTGAGGTGATTCGATCGTTCGGCATCTTCAACGCGAACATTCCCGAAGGGCACATGATGTATGGCATTCCGTGGCCTGGAAACTATCTCATCGCGCCCACCGGCTGTATATAGGACAAGCTGTTCTTACACGACTATCGGCTCCGTCCGTCCGCGACCGAGGTGGTCATACGGCGCTGTGCTTCGACCGCCAAGGGCAACGGCACTGAGATCACCGCCGACGTGCTCACGGCCACGGTAACGTTGTCGACCGATCGATGCTTTCCCAGGCAGGAACTCGCCGTGTCATTGACTCTCGAGCTCAAGCCCGGATGGCATATCTATGGCTCGCCGGGGGTGTCGAGCGACCAAGTCTTGGAGCTGACGTTCGATAGCCCATTGCTCGAGGCGTTATCGCTGGATCTTCCGGCTCCATGTCCGATGGCGCTCTCGGCCATCGGCCAGACGCTGCCCGTGTATGAGGGGGTTGTTCGGGCTAGCGGCACGGTCAGGGTCAAATGGAGTCCCCCAAACCGGACGCCGTTCATGGAGGCTCTCGGTGCTTGGATTGAGCCTCGTGAATACAGGATTAACGGCACGCTCCGCTTTCAGGCGTGTAGAAGCGAGGTGTGTGAGACGCCCCAAGCGATCCCGTTTGGCCTCCCCTTGCACATAGAGGCTGGGGTTTCTCGAACACCAAGCCCGCCAGGCTAGACATCGTTTACGCGACTCGCTTCCGGTGGGTTGAGGACGGGTGTTCCTCGTCGTCTCGATGCGTGAGCAGTATGACTGTAGAGGTCAGGAAGGGGTAAACGTAATGCAGGCTCTGGTTCTCGGCTTTTTCGTGACCGCAGCACTGGTCGGCGCACAAGGCCAGCAAACGTTCATCGGAACGGTTACCGACGACATGTGCGCGAACGGTGACCACTTCCAAATGCGGATGAGCTCGACCGACGCGGAGTGCACAATCGCGTGCATCTTCGCGCACGGTTCCTTGTATGTTCTATATGACGGCACCGACGTCTACACCTTGAGCGACCAGCAGGCGGCGGAAGCGTTCGCGGGCAAGAGGGTGAGGGTCACAGGCAATCTTGACGGCGAGACCAAGACCATCCAGGTGGATTCGATAGCCGCAGCCGAATGATGCCGCGTGGTCAAGAACTTGAGCGGGCCGCGCTCACGGCTCCGTTGGGCCCACCCTTCCCTCCGCCGCCCGAATGAGAGTCGCTATGTCGTAGAGTTGCCCTGCCTTCATCACCAGGCGACCGTTACGAGTGGCGAGAATGTCATTGAGGGGATTGCCTCGCAGCACATACAGGTCCGCTATCTTGCCCGCCTCGATCGTTCCGAGGGCGTCACTGACACCGAGGGCGCTGGCCCCGTTGATCGTCGCGGCCTTCAGCACGGCGTGCAGCGGGAGACCGACATACGCGAGGGCGAACAACTCGTTGTGAATACTGAATCCGCTCCAGGTGTCGGTCCCCGTGGTGATGAGATGGCCGCCACCGAATTCATAGAGCTTCAGCAGTCCGGGAGCCTTGTGGTTGAAGACGGCCGTGTACCCGACCGTCCCGTTGATCCGGTCCCACTCTTGCTCTTGCGCGGTGCGCTGGGCGGCGCCGCCGCTCGCTGGTCCCTGGCTGGACCGCAAGCTCCGCGCATAGGGTGTGAGAAATCTCTCCGTGTCGACCTGGGCCAGCCGCCCGGTGTCGACGGTGGGATCCGCTTCGATTGTCGCTCGGCCGTATAGCCAGTTCGTCCCGTCGAAGTAGACGTTGTGATCGACAAAGAGACGTATCCACTCCTCGAACTCCGACGTCCCTGGCGCGATCTCGCCGGCCAGAATCAAGTGCTGGTCCACGAGTGAGTGCTCCACGCGATCGATACCCATGAGAATGGCGTCACGCACACTGACGTCGGTCCCGCGACCCGCGTAATTGTGGAGGTGCGCGGTCACCGTGATCCTATGTCGGTGCGCCTGGTCGATGATGATCCGAAGCTCGCGTGGGCTCGCCTGCTTCACCTTGATACTCCTGACCCCACGGAGCGCCCAATCGTCGACACGATCACGAATCTGCCGGTCCGTCATATCCGCGGGCCAGGACGCGCAGCTATCTTGGTAGGTTCGCACCCCTGGACACGCATTGCGTGCGTTGCCAAAATACGGTCCCGAATTGAAGATTCGAGCTCCGATCTGCTCCCCGGACTCGATACGGCGACGCGCCTCCACCATCCCGTCAGGGTCAAGCTCGCCGGCCGGAAACGTCGATGTCACGCCGTTCGCCAGATGTAGCATGGGGACCCATCTGGTCTCCTCCGTGTCGTGCATGCCGATTCCGACGCGGTGATGGGCATGGAGATCGAACATGCCAGGCATGATCGTCTCGTCGTCGTCGAGATCTACGACAAGGGCGCCCTGGACTTCGTAGCGATCGAGGTCGCCGTCGACGTCGAGGAATTTCCCTCCTCGGACAAGGATCCCTTCATTCTGGACACGAGTATCCGTAACCCCATCGAACAGCCACCCGCCACGAATCACGATCGGCTGTGCAGGCCGTGTCAGGAGGCCTGTGTCAGCGGGGGCTTGGCCGTGAAGTGCGCCTCCGCCCAAGGCCCCGTGAAGCCCGACGAGAACGGTCAGGGCGAACAGCGTGATCGTTGAGCCTCTCATAAACATGCCTTCTCGGAAGCGTTTCGGAGCCCGGCTCCTCGACCGGACGGGTTCAGCGAGGTCGATACCCTGGGGCAATTCTACGACGCACCAGAGAGCAGCTCCAGCGGCTTGGCAGCGTGACCGAAATAGGTCCGGGCAGGTTGATGACGACGGTTGGATCCGGGTGGAGAGTCTCGTCTTCGGGAAGACGTCGACCAACGGAGCGAGCCTGCCAATTGGCAGGCCCGTGACCCGCGTCAGCGCCTAGCCGGTTTCCCGTGTCGTGGGTGGCGAGAACCCGCGCATGAAATTCGGATGTGAGCGCTGTCTGCAATCCCGCCCTGCTTCTATTGCACGGTGAGGGCGACCACCTCCGCGATGTTCTCCTCATCCAA
>JAYZGM010000270.1:0-25525 GCA_036336225.1 Acidobacteriota bacterium
ACGGCATCAGTCCCGATTCGGGGAACAACCTGTGGTTCATGGACTTCTCGAATGAGCACATCGGTCGTATCGACGCGGTTTCCGGGGAGATCGCCCTGTATGAGACACCCACCCCTCGGTCTCGCCCGCGTCGTGGAACCGTCGATTCGAAGGATCGTGTCTGGTATGCGGGCTTCGGCGCCGGTGTCATCGGGCGATTCGACCCCAAGACGGAGGCGTTTACGGAGTGGTTTCCACCCACCCCCTGGACCAAGCCTTATGACGTCGCGGTCGATCGTAACGGTCACGTCTGGACTGGCTCGATGTTCACGGATCGCGTGGTGCGGCTCGATCCGGAAACCGGGGAGTTCGTTGAGTATCTCCTCCCGCGGCTTGGGGTGAATATCCGGCGCGTGTTTGTCGACGACTCGACAACCCCAGTCACGTTTTGGGTGGGGAGCAATCACGGGGCGTCCATCATTGCGCTGCAAACGCACGACTGAGCGTCCCCACCCCATCGCGACCGACACGTTCTCGTTGACCAGCGCCAACGCACGGGTCGATCCGTGCCGTATCCGGCAGCCGCGTCGGTCGGTTGCACCCGTGAGTCGCATCGGCGATGATGCGGCGTCGGTCGGGGTAACGAGGTGAAAACGATGATGGCTGGTAGGGTCCCCTGGATTCCCGGGGTTCTGGTGGTTGTTGCGGTGGCGAGTGGCGTCGTTGGCGCCCAGTCGGGAGGGGCGGTCCTTGACGGTGTGTTCTTGTCCGCCCAGGCGGACCGTGGAGAGCGGACCTTCGATCGATCATGCCTGTCGTGTCACGACACCACGGAGTTTGCGGGAGGACGGTTTCGCCTGAGCTGGGTAGGTCGCACGGTCGGTGATCTCTTCGACACCATTTCAACGCTGATGCCCGAGGAGGATCCGGGGAGTCTGAGTCCGGCTGAATACGCATCGCTTGTGGCATTTCTGCTCCGTCTGAACGGGTATCCGTCGGGTGAGACCGCGCTCCAAACCGACCTGAGATCGCTCCAGCAACTGCCAATCGTGGAGGCCCCTAGATGATCTTGCACAGCTCGAAGACGTGGCCGCTCGGGCCGCTCCCGCGTGGTCAGTGGCGATGGGTAATCCTGGCGGCGGTGCTTGCCACGGGCATGACGTCGATGGCCATCGCCCAGGACGGAGTGGATGACGGTGAGTGGCGCTACATCGGTGGCGACGCGGCGCATACGCGCTATTCGCCGCTCGATGAAATAACAGCGGACAATTTCGAAGACCTCGAGCTGGCCTGGCTCTGGCGGGGCGATAACTATGGTCCGAACGCGCTGGGGGTGTCGCGGTCGACTCCGATCTATGTCGACGGGGTGCTCTACACGGTAGCCGGAGAGCGGCGCACGGTGGTGGCGATCGATCCCGCAACGGGCGAGACGTTGTGGACGTATCGCGAGCCGCATACGACACGAGTGGACCGTGGTATGCGTAACGGCTATGGCAAGGGTGTCGCGTACGAGGAGATCGATGGTCGCGGTGTCATCTACGTCATTACGCCCGCGTTCTTTTTGCACGCGCTGGATGCCAAAACCGGTCTTCCGCTGGAGAACTGGGGGACATCGGTGTCATTGCCGGGGTTTCCCCGGACCGGCGTTGTCGATCTGTTGCCTGACCTGATTGCCGACTGGGGACCGTGGCAAAGCTGGGACGGTGTCTACGACGCGGACTTCGGGATTCCGCGTGAGCTGGGACATATCACGAGCTCGTCACCCCCGATCGTCGTCGACGGCGTGGTCGTGGTCGGGAACTCGGCCGAGCAAGGCTACAACCAGACCCGGATCGAGAACGTGCCCGGCGACATCATGGGGTATGACGCACGGACGGGTGAGCATAAGTGGAAATTCCACGTGATCCCACGACCGGGCGAGTTTGGCCATGACACCTGGGAGAACGACGCGTGGGAGTGGACCGGCGACGTCTCCTCGTGGGCACCGTTGTCGGCCGACCCAGCGCAGGGGCTGGTCTACGTGCCGACCAATCCCCCCACCATCGATTTCTTCGGTGGGTTTCGGCCGGGTGACGGGTTGTTCGGGACCAGTGTCATCGCGCTCGATGTTCAGACGGGCGAGCGTGTCTGGCATTTCCAGACCGTGCACCACGACATCTGGAACTTCGACAACCCGACCGCGCCGGTGGCGCTCGACGTGACGGTGGATGGCGAGCCGCGACAGATCGTGGTGCAGACCACAAAACAGGGGTGGGCGTATACGTTCGACCGCGTCACCGGTGAGCCCATCTGGCCGATCGAGGAGCGACCGGTGCCGCAGTCGGAGGTGCCTGGCGAGCGGTTGTCGCCGACACAGCCAATGCCGACCCGGCCGGCCGCCTTCGAGATGCAAGGACTCACCGAGGACGATCTCATCGACTTTACCCCCGAACTCCGGTCCGAAGCGCTCGAGATCATTCAGAACTATCGGTTGGGGCCGATCTTCAATCCGCCGATCGAGCGTGGGCACCCGTCTGGGCTCCGGTCCTTTGTGAGTTGCCCGAGTGGCGCGTCGAATATCTTTGGTCCGACGTCGGCCGATCCTGAATCGGGTGTCTTGTATGTGTCGACCCAACGGGGGTGCCGGTCGGAGAACATCGTGCCGGGGGCGGCGATTGACGAACCGGACGATATCAAGACGACCGGTCGGACCATCGCCGACTACGCTGTGCTCAATCGGGGAGATTTTCGTGGACCGCAGGGACTGCCGATCTTCAAGCCACCGTACAGTCGTATCGTCGCCATCGATATGAACACGGGCGAGCATCTCTGGGCGGTGCCGAATGGCGACACTCCGGAGCGTATCCGGAACCATCCCGCCCTCCAGGGGATCGCGTTGTCGAATACGGGTGTGCAGTCACACCCGATCACGATGGTCACGAAGACGTTGGTCGTCACCGCCGAGGGCAGGGGAGGGACCCCCCGGCTGCATGCGCTGGACAAGCGGACGGGTGAGCGTGTGGGGACGGTGGCGCTTCCCGAGTCCGGCCAATACGGAATGATGGGATACCTACACAACGACCAGCAGTACATTGTCGTGCAAGTGGCAGGGGCAGACCTCGCGGGATCGCTCGCGGCGCTCCGGCTCCCCTAGCAACACGGCGGCAAATGGTGCTGGGGTTGGCGAACAGCCCCCCGGATGTGACAGGAGGGACATTTCATGCGAGTGACATCGCGCGTCGTGGTGACCGGGTTGGTCTGTCTGTTGGGGGTCCAGGGGAGAGCCGCCTCCGCGCAGCCATCCACCGCCGGGTGGGAGTCGGTGACCGCCGAGCGGCTGCTCCAGCCCGAAGATGGAGACTGGATGAGCTATCGTCGGACCTACGACGTCACCGGATTCAGCCCGCTCGATCAACTCAACCGGACGAATGTCGCAGACTTACGTCTGGTCTGGGCCTACTCCATGCGTGATGGCAGCCGCTGGGTGCCTACCCCGGTTGTCGCCAACGGGCTGATGTATGTCGCGGAGGGCAGCGGGCGGATCACCGCCTTCGACGTTGTCTCGGGCGATGTGGCGTGGGTGCATCAGCGGAGCTTCCCCGAGGACGTCGAGAAGTCCCAGGCGCTGGGACGCTCACGTGGCGTGTCCGTGTATGGCGACATCATCTACTGGGGCACACCTGACGCGGCGCTCGTCGCGCTCGATGCGCGGACGGGCGAACCGCGGTGGGAGGTCAGCACCGGGGACTACACCACCGGGCTTGGTCATACGCATCCGGCGTTGATCGCCGATGGCAAGGTGGTGCTGGGTTTTGCCGGTGGTGACCGCAGTGCACGTGGCGCGGTCGTAGCGCACGATGCCGAGACCGGCGAGCGGCTCTGGATCACCTACACCGTCCCGGCGCCGGGTGAGCCTGGCTATGAGACCTGGGCCGAGCAGGAGATCCCCCCCTTGGGTGGATTGACATGGCACACGATCAGCTACGACCCGGAGCTCCAGTGGATCTACCTGGGTACTGGCCAGCCAACACCGTGGGCCTCCACCCTGCGAGGACCCGGGGATGCGCTGTATACGAATTCCATTCTGGCGCTCGACATTGACACCGGAGAGCTGCAATGGCACTTCCAGATCGTGCCTGCGGACAACTGGGATCTGGATTCGGTGCACGAAAGCATGCTGGTCGACTTGGTCGTGCGTGGCGTAGAGCACAAGGCGCTCATCCAAACAAGCAAGATCGGATGGGGGGTCGTGCTGGACCGGATCACGGGGCGTTTTCTTCACGCGTTTCGCACTGGTTACGACAACTTGATTACCGGGTGGACCGATACCGGTAGTCCGATCTTCAATCCTGAGCTTATCCCGAGTATGGAGGATGTGGACTCGGACCGCGTCTTTGAGGTGTGTCCCCACTACCACGGTACGCGCAATCTGAACGCGCCGAGCTATAGCGCCGCCACGGGGCTCTATTACGTTGGCATCAACAATAGCTGTATGGATGTGACCTTTGTCTCCGAGGAATATCGCCCTGGTCGACGCTTCGGCGGTATCGGGACCAGCGTCAAGGCGGTGCCTGGCTACGATTACGTGGGGGAGTTCGTGGCGTTTGACCCGGTCACCGGTGATCGCGCGTGGGAGTATCGGGTTCCGAGCGGAGCGGCGATGACCGCGTCGGCACTCGCCACTGCCGGTGGCATCGTGTTCGGCGGTTCTGCCGACCGTCGTCTGTTCGCCCTCGATTCCGACAACGGGGAGCTTTTGTGGGAGACGCGGCTCAATGGTGATATCTCAGGGGCTCCGGTGACCTTCGAGGTTGAGGGACGTCAGTATCTGGCCGTGGGTGCGGGTGGGCGGATCGCGCAGACCACGTCCTACGCACGGTTCACGGACACCACCATTCCCCAGGGGAGCGGCGTGATGTGGGTGTTTGCGCTCCCCTAGCGGCTGGACCCGATACATTGATTCGGATCGGGTTCAGGAGCTTCGAACCCACGATAGACGCGCTAGTTCTCCTTCAACCAGGGGTACATCATGAAATATCGTCATCCCGTTCTCATGCTCCTGTTCGCCGTGGCACTCGTTACGCTCACCGGGTGTGCTGGCGAGACCGAACCGGTAGCCGCGGCGGTGGTCGCGCAACCCCCGGCCGGGAGCCTGTATGCGGGATCGCCCTACCTGGGTGAGCTCAGAAACTCGGTCGTCTACGGTGAAATCTGGGAGCGCCCTCAGCTCTCGAAACGCGACCGGAGTCTGATCACCGTGGCCGTGTTGCAGGCGCTTGTGCGCGATGAGCTGCGGTTACATATTCCGCGAGGCCTCGACAACGGACTGACCCCGGCGGAGATTTCGGAGATCATTCTGCACGTGACCTTCTACGCCGGATGGCCGACCGGGGTGCAGGCATCGGTGATGGCCGCCGCGGTGTTCGCGGAGCGTGGGCTTGAAATCGGTCCGCTCGAGCGCGCGCCCGAAATGGCCGACCAACCGGAGACCCCGGCCTCGGCCAGTGGCGCGTATGCCGCGGTGCCCCGTCTGGGCGAACTCCGCAACAGCGTGCTCTATGGCGATGTGTGGGAGCGTCCGGTGTTGTCGAAGCGTGACCGGAGTCTGATCACCGTGGCCGTGTTGCAGGCGATGTATGCCACCAATCAGCTCCGGACCCATATCGGGCGGGCGCTCGATGAGAACGGTGTGACGCCCCAGGAGCTGTCGGAGGCCATCCTCCACGTCACGTTCTACGCGGGCTGGCCGGCCGCGGTGAACGCTGGTGGTCTGGCGGCGGAGGCCTACGAGGACCGGGGCGTCGCCCTCGACACGCTTCAATAGGCGATATCACGTTCAGAACAAGGTGGATATGACCGGTTTTGCTCGCCTAACGATGGTGTTCAGTCTTCTCTGTCCGGCGGTTGGGCTCGCGCAGGAGACGAGCGGAGCCACCGAGGCGTGGACACCGCCCCGACTGGCTGACGGGCAGCCGGACAGAGGGGGTATTTGGAATAGTGTCGCGGCGACTCACACCCCGCTGGAGCTTCCAGAGGCACTCGTGGACCGAGACAGCTTCTCCGCGGAGGATCTCCAGGCTCTCGTCGACGAGCGGGCCGAGCTCCGCGGCGACGGCACTCAGTGGTCTCGACCCGAGGACAGCCAACGGGTGAACGAGGGCGACCTCGCCTACGCTCCGTATTGGTTTGACACGTTCTGGAGCGAGCCCGTGGCGGGCGATGCCCCGGCGCTGGTCGTGGATCCGCCCACCGGTCGTCTCCCGGACTGGACGTCCTACACGAAGGAGCTGTTGCGGTCTACCCGCGACCATCTTCACGACTCTTACGGATACATGGAATCCGGTGATCGGTGTATCACGCGGGGCGTGCTCGGTATGATGATGCCGACCGCCTACAACAATGGCACGCTCATCCTGCAAACACCTGGCTATGTCGTGCTGCACAGCGAGATGATCCACAACGCGCGGATCATTCCGATCGACACCCCGGTACCCGCCGGACCACGTCCGCCCTTGTGGGATGGCGACCCCCGCGGGCGCTGGGAGGACAACACGCTGGTGGTGGAATCGACAGGGTTCCGGCCGGTTGGGAGTATTCGTGGCCCCTCGGCGTTGATCCGATCACGGCAGACCGAGCGACAACGGGTCGTGGAGCGGTTCACGTTCGTCGATCCCGAGACGCTGCATTACTCGCTGACCATTGATGACCCCGACGCGTACACGGCTCCCTGGACGGTGGCGTTCCCGATGACTCGTGATGACGACTACGTCCAGTTCGAATATGCCTGCCACGAGGGCAACTACTCCGTGCCCAATGCCCTGCGAGGTGCCCGCGCGCTCGAACAGCCCTGACCACGCCCTTTTCGCACGAGCCAGCCGTTCGTCGACCTACGTCATCGGTGGTGTCGTGTGCGACAGCACGGAGCCGGGGATGGATTTTCCCGTTGCGCCCGATGCCTGATTACGCCTCGACCAGTGCCGACAGCCGGGACGTGACCAGACCGGGCATCGGTCGCGCTTATCTCAACGGGGCACGCGCAATACGTGTTCCTTCGGCGACCTGACCGACCCAGAGCTCGTCACCGACCTCGATGGCCGCCGTGCCGAGAATCACCAGGTCATTCGAGGGATACGAGAAGATCTGCTCCGACGTGCCCGCGTCAACATCGACGCGGGCGACGTAGGACATCACGCCCTCGCAGTTCTCTCCACGGATGCAGTCCCTCACGCCAGTCGGCGTGGGTGCGGTGTGTCCAGCGGCAAGCAGTGTTCCGTCCGGCGCCCAATGCACGTTGTCGATGTTGAAGCCGACCTCGATGGTGTCGGCCGCGACGGGAATGCGCCCGCGTGAGAGTCGAATGACCGATTGGGCACGATAGCCGGCAACCAGGAACCATTGACCATCGGCAGAGATTTCGAGACCGTTGGGGCCGATATCCTCGCTGCCGGGCACACGTTCCCACCCGTTGTCGGTGTGCCATTCCCAGACGTCACCGGTGGCAGGGCTCGTCGCCGCGAAGCCTCCGTCAGGGAGTCCGACGACCGAGTTAAGTCCCAACCCTTCGGGCGCGACGGCACAGCCGATCCACGTGAGTTGAGGCGGTGTCTGATTCGCGTCGACCTCGAACACCTCAATTGCCTCCCGCTCTCCATGTCGGACGACGTGCAGGGTGTGCATGCCACCGTCGCCTGGGCGAAGGCTGACGCCGTGGGCACGAAACTGCTCCGTGGTGAGACCCGGACAGCCGGCATACGTGTCGGTGTCATGTCGGGCTCGTGTCGGGATGGTGGTGGTAGGAAACACACGCACCAGGCTGTGGTCTCGTGTATCGGCGGCCGAGAGATAACCATCGTCCACCATGTTGGCCACGAGCACCCACGGGGTATCCGGCACCTGTGCCAAATCCTCGGGGCTGATGGCGCCGCATACAAACTGAATGTCGCCGTCCGGCTCGCACTGGGCCTGGCTGATGGCGGGTAGAACCAAGATGGCAAACGTGGACAGAGACAAGAATCGACACAGTCGGGCTTTCATGGCTTCCCTTTCGCACTGAGAGCCACCGCCCGTGGCCGCGGCTCTCAATCCTTGCTTCGCGCTTGATCGCGTCGTGTCGTGCGAGTGGACTACTGGCTCCAGGGTGGCACGATCTCGTTGGACCGAGCGTACGCAATAAGCTGACCGAGATGCTCGTGCATGTCGCCACCCACGAACAGCGCGATCTGTGGGACCGTGCGTTCCTGGCCGAAGAGGTTGCGCGCTTCGGTCAGCGTGGCGGGGTCGATCGCCTCGAGTGTTTCCTGGGCGTAGGCAAAGCCTTTGGTCAGGTGGTCGATGACTTCCGCCTTGTTCGTGATCTCGTTGAGACCCTGTGATTCCTCACGGCTCATTGCCGTGTCGGCTCCGAAGGCCATTGGCGCGAACCCGTATCCCTCACTGGCAATGAGCATCAGCACCTCGGAGACCGAGCGGACACCTTCCATCGGACGCCAGGTGTAGTTGTCCTGCGGGAACGCCTCGGCCAAGCCGAGGAATTTGCCCCGCATCACTTCCAAGTCCGCGAGGAATGCGGCTTTCAGCACGGCCGCCGATTCGGCGGTCAGGTCCTGTCCCTGCGATGTTGGTGCGAAGCAACCTAGGCCGAGACTTGCAACAAGCACGGTTCGAACCACCCGTCCTCTGATCGACGACCCACCCGAAGATACACGTGTCATGGCTAACTCCTCTGAAGAAACGACTGCGTGAATGAACGTCATTGTAGCCGACGCCCTCGTCCTCTGTATCCGTAATTCGTTGCAAAAGTCTCGGGCGGAATATCGCCGCTGAGCGGCGTTGCTCGGCGGTCACAAATCCCCGATGTGATCCCTTCTCGCGCCGTATCAATCGGGCACCGCCCACCGGGACTCTTGCAACGAATTACGGATACAGGGGACGAGGAATCGTTTACACGGCACCCGTGTCCGAGTGATCATGGGCCGTTGATGTCTCTCGTGGTGTGTCCCGCACGTCGTTGGCGCGACACACGACCCATGCGGTGAAGGGAGTTTCACATGACCCACATGCGTCGTGGCTGGTCACGATGTGGCGCAGCCGGCATCCTTCTTGGCCTGGCGGGGTGGAGCGTCCCCATGCCGACAGCGGCCCAGTCGTCCCCGGCTGAGGTGACGTTTTCACAGCATGTCGCACCGATCCTGCAGCAGCACTGTCAGGTCTGTCACCGTCCAGGATCGATCGGTCCGATGTCATTGTTGACCTATGCCGATGCGCGGCGCTGGAGCACGCGTATCAAGACCAAGGTAGCTGAGCGGGAGATGCCTCCGTATCAGTACGACACCGATATCGGCATTCAGGCACTGAAACATGACCCGCGATTATCGGAAACGGACATCTCGACTATCGTCTCGTGGGAGGAGGCTGGCGGGCCGGAGGGCGACCCGGCGGACCTCCCTCCTCCGGTCGAATGGCTCGACCCCAGAGAGTGGCGGTTGGCTGAGGAGTTTGGTCAGCCTGACCTTGTGGTCCCGGCCAAGCCGGTTACGGTGCCCGCGGTGGGCTCGGATTTGTGGGGGGAGCCGCTCGTCGAGATTCCGCTCGAGCAGGACCGGTATCTTAAGGCGATCGAGGTCAAGCCGTCGGTCGCTGGTCGGGAAGTCGTACATCACGCGAACACGACGCTTTATATCGAGGGCGCGGATGGAGAATTGATTCGCCAAGGAGGACGCTTCACGGAGTATGCCGCTGGCAAGCTCGGGGAGATCATCCCCGAAGGAGCGGGACGTCTCCTGCCGGCCAATTCTCTGGTTCGGTGGTCAGTGCACTATTACCCGATGGGCGAGGTCGTCGAGGACGAGATCACGGAACTCGGGTTTTGGTTCCATCCGGAAGGCTACGAGCCGGACTACAGCCAAGATCTGACGAACTATCGCCTTGACGGCGACCTCGCGATTGAACCACATGGTACGGCGATGATTCAAGGATTTCACTCCTTTGATCATCCGGTGCGCATCGACAGTTTTCAGCCGCATGGCCATCTCCGGCTCCGAGCCGCGGCGCTCGAGGTGTATTACCCAGACACCGGGCGGCGCGAGGTCATGAGTATGATCTCGAACTGGACCACATGGTGGCAGCACAGTCACCTCTATGAAGAGGACGTTGCGCCGCTGGTGCCCGCCGGTGGTGTCATCATGTTGACTTTTTGGTATGACAACACGGCCGGGAATCCCAACAACCCGGACCCGGACCAGTGGGTCTACCGCGGGAGCCGTACCACCGACGAGATGTCACACGCCTGGATCGCGGTTACACATCTTGACCAGGATGGGTACGACCGGTTGGTGGCCGAGCGTGCCGCGCGGACGACGGTCGCGACAGATGGTGGCCAGTGAACGAGGTGTCGGGGGCGCAGCCGCGTTGGCTATGGTCCGCGTGGGAGGGCGCCACGTGAGGGTTGACCGGGTCGGCGGGACAACTCGACGGATGCGCAGACGTACCGGGCACCTCCTCTGGGTCGGTGTCGTCGGGCTCATCTTGGGCCCGACCACCGCGGAGTCGCAGCAGCGTCCAGGTGGCGATCGGCCGCCTTTTCCTTCGGCGCCCTGGGAGCGTGGTGTAGTCGATGCGGGTTTGCCGGTGTCGCCGTTTTTTGAGGGATGGTACGAGAACCCAGACGGCAGTTACATCCTCTCGTTCGGGTTCTTTAATCGGAATCGCGAAGAGACGCTGATCGTCCCGGTCGGTCCGGATAACTATCTCTCGCCGGCGGAGTTCGACGCCGGCCAGCCGACCGTCTTTCCGCCGGGCCGTGGCACCGGGGTGTTCACCGTGACCGTGTCTGGTGATGTCGCCGCGGAAGTGGGTCGCGTGGTCTGGACACTACGCACCGGTGAGCAGCCCCCGCACTCGGTACCGGGTAAGGTTGGCGTCGAGGCCTATCGACTGCATCATGACCCGATGGCGATGGGGTCGTTGCCCCCGGTGCTCAAGCTTGACGAGGACGGTCCGGAGCTGTGGGGGCCGATGACGCTGACCGGTGACGCGAGGGAGGTGTCGACGTGGGAGGAGGCGCCGGCTGTAGGGAGTCTCGTGAATCCAACATTGGTGACGGCGACAGTCGGTCAGCCACGGGCCCTGACGGTCTGGGTCACCGACCGTCTTGGACCGAACGCTGAGCGTGACCCGGTCGACGGCGGCGTAACATGGTTTACACACCGTGGTCCGGTGGCAGCCCGGTTTTCGGACGTGCGACCAACGCTGGCCGATACAACCGGCCGCGCCACGACGACCGCGACGTTTGAACACCCCGGCGAGTACGTGCTCCGGGTGCGAGCGGACAACTTCAACCCGGTGGACAGCACACCGGCGGATCAATGTTGCTGGACCAACGGATATGTGCGAGTCACGGTCGAGTGAGCAGGTTCCCGACACCGTCAGCATCGGCTCGGTTGATGGACGGCGAAGGGGGCGCCCGATCGTGAAAGCGGCGCGCCGGCGAGCGGGACGTCGTGACAATGGTGGGTTGTCACGTGCGAAATGGGCTGAGCACGCTCGGCGCCACGGTTCTCGCCATTGCATCGGTTTGAGGTATAAAGGCGAGCATACTGGGAGATTCGCGATACAAGTCGTGGGGATTCGACACATGACGAGAAGAATTGGTCGCATTGCATTGGTGGCAGGTGCGGCGCTGACGTTCACCGTTGCCGGGCCTACCGTCTCTGCACAGGTGCCGGAGTGGTCACCTGGGCTCGCGTCCTGGGAAGGAGATCTGACACCGATCACACCCGAGGACTGGAGCGTAGACAGGGCCGCGCACTTGCTCGGCCGGGCCGGTTTCGGGGGCACGCCTGAAGACATACAAGCACTGGCCGACCTCGGCCCCGAGCAGGCGGTGCGGTCGCTGGTGCACTACGACGATACGGAGAACGAGCACTTGCCGCCATTCGAGCACTCCGGGCTCTGGGATGAGGGGCTGCTGAATTTTCCGCCGAGTCGTCCGGCGGCCACCGAGCTGGCCGAGCGTACCGGCGAGAGCATGGGGATTCGTGTCAAGCCGGACCATGTCAATCGTCATATCCAGCCGGTCTCCGACCGGTTCTTCTACTGGCTTCGTTCGACCCTGCTCGAGACCCGCCGGGTGGGCTACTGGTGGGCGGAGCGGATGCTCGACACCAATCGTCCACTGGAAGAGAAGATGGCGCTGTTCTGGCACGGTCACTTTGCCACCGCCGAGAACAAGGTGCGTGACTACCGCAAGATGTTGGCGCAGATCGAGATCTTCCAGCGGCACGCGACTGGTAATTTCGGTGAGGTGTTAGTAGCGGTAGCCCAAGATCCGGCGATGCTCTACTACCTCGATGCCGGAGTAAATGTGAAGGGGGCGGCCAACGAGAACTTCGCGCGCGAGGTGATGGAGCTGTTCACGATGGGGGTGGGCAACTACACCGAGCCGGATATTCGCGAGGCGGCCCGGGCATTTACCGGCTGGAATTTCGAGAACCTCGACTTCGTCGTCCATCCAGGCCAGCACGACGACGGCCCGAAGACGTTTCTCGGACGAACCGGTAACCACGATGGTGTCGACATCCTGCACATCATCTTGGAGCAGCCGGTGACCGCGGAGTACATCGCGTCCAAGCTCTATCGGTTCTTTGTCCGAGAAGACGTGTCGCCCGAGCTGGTTGCCGAGCTTGGGTCCATCTTTCGCGACCATAACTATGAGCTTCGCCCCCTGCTCTCTACCATCTTCTCGTCACGAGACTTCTACAGCGCGGCCAGCTACGGCGCCCATGTCAAAGGGCCGGTCGAGCATGTTGTGACATTGCTGAAACACCTGGGTGCCGACGATGTGCCCGGGGTACCCGACTTCAACCGGACCACGACTGTACTTGGCCAACACCTGTTGAACCCGCCCTCGGTGGCCGGGTGGGCCCAGGGGCGGGCGTGGATCACTCCCGCCCTGATTCTCGAGCGGGGGAACGTCGCCTTCGACTATCTGTTTCCTGACGTGGTCAATTTCCGCGATCCCAACTTCTTGTCGCCCCGTGGCATTGGCGTGGTGGGAGACAGGTTGCGCAGCGGGTACGATTTCGGGAGCGCCATCGCGCTCAACGACCCGTCCAACATGTCCGCGTTCGACCTCGTCGCGCTCGAGCGGGACGAGCTGTTCAATACGCGTATTTCAAACTTCCGTGGATGGGCGCGAGCTCACCGCCAGCTGATCCCGACCCCGCGCGGTGGAGCGCGGATTAATTTGTCGAAGATGGTGATGGCGTCGGGATCCGCCACGACCGGTGATGCCGTGGACTACCTCCTCAGCCGGTTTCTCCGTGTTCCGATCGCCATGGCGACACGGGATGCGTTCGTGACCCTGCTCGAGGAGGAGCTTGGCACGGCGGATCTGAGCCGGGCCGAGACCTACATGGAAGACCCGTTACGCCTGGTCGCGCACCTCATTCTGAGCACGCCCGAGTATCAGATCAATTGACAGAGGCCTGACGATGACGATGACAAATCGAAGCAAGAAACTGTGTGACGCAAGTGGCGTGTCCCGTCGTGAGGCCTTGAAGATCGGGGCTCGCGGTATTGCGCTGGGGGTGGCGGGTGCGGTCAGCCCCTTACCGCCCCTCTTTGGGGCCGCCTCCGAAGTGGTGGCCGCTACCCAGGGAAAGATCTTGGTGGTGTTCGAATGGTTCGGCGGCTATGACGGGCTCAGCACGTTTGTGCCCTACAGCAACGACGCGTTGTATCGTCACCGCCCGAACATCGGGGTCAAAGAGCAGGACGTTCTGAAGGTCGACGAGCACTTCGGGTTTCAGAAGTCGATGCTCGGAATGCATCGGTTGTGGGAGGACGGCAACGTGGCGGTCATCCACGGCGCCGGATACGACCAGCCGTCATTCTCACACTTTACGTCCGCATCCTACTGGCACACCGGCGCGCCGAATAGTGGCGAGGAATTCGGGTGGTATGGTCGCACGGCCGACGTGCTCGATCCCCACGGGACTCCCAACTATCTCGTGAATATCTCGGCGACACAGAGCTTGGCCGTCCGCGCGCGTCAGCATGTGCCGGTTGTGTTCGACCAGCCGTCCTCGTTCACACGGGACGTGTTCCACCCGCAGCAGCCACACGTCGACCATCTCGGTGTCGGTCAGGAGGCGCGCAGCGAGGTGCACAAGTTTCTGCTGGACGTGAACCGCAGCGCTCGGGATGCCTCGGCGTTGGTGAGCGAGGCCTGGACGAGATACAACGAAACCCGCAATCCGGACCTGCGGCTCCTGGATCTCGACAAGGTCGTGGCGCTCATCGAGAACGACTTCCCGGCCCGACTCTACTATGTAAGGTTGCAAGGCAGCCTGTTCGATACGCACGTGAACCAGGAGAGCCCGCACAACCGACAGGTACAGTATTGCTCAGATGCGGTGTGGTCGTTCTTCGAGGAGATGAAGCGGCTGGGCAAACAAGACGAGGTCGCCGTGTTCGTGCACAGCGAGTTCGGTCGACGGGTGCCTGAGAATACGAACCTTGGAACCGACCACGGGACGGCGAACGTCTCGTTTGTGATGGGTGGTGGGGTCAACGGTGGCCAGTACAGCACACCACCGAGTCTCACTGAGTTGGTCCATGGCGACAACTTGCAGCACACCATCGATTTCCGACGAGTCTATGCCACGTTGATCGAGGAGTTTCTGGGGCACCCTGACGCGACGGATGTCTTGGGTGAGCGGCTGCCGACGTTGGGGATGTTCTAGGTTCACGTGGGGCTCTAGCCCACACCCCGGCTTTGTCCGTGGCCGAGCCTCCTGTCCCCACGGCCGGGATCAGGGTCGGGTGTCGTCGGAAACGGGGTCGAGCACGACCCCGTTTGACAGCAACTCGTCGATTTCTACTGCCTTGAGACCCCAATCTTCCAGGGTCTTGCGAGGAGATCCGTCAGTGTCACCGGGGGAGCTTCGGATGGCGCTCGGCGTTCGGCTGAAGCGGGGCGCCGCGTTTGGCTGCCACCTTCCGTCACGTCTGACGAATGTTTCCCGGGCCTGGTTGTGTCGGTGGTGGGGGGCCTCTTCCATGCTCAAGACCGGGGCGGCGCAGGCGTCGCTGCCTTCCAGGAGTTCCATCCACTTGTCCCGGGTTCTCGTCTTGATGAGGGCACCGAGCCTGGCCTTCAGGGCTGGCCACTCCCGGGGCTCTCGGGCATGCGGGAGCGCGTCTGCGGTCAGATCGAGACGACGAAGGAGCTCTGCGTAGAACTGCGGCTCGATGGGGGCCATCGCCACGTACTTGCCGTCGCTCGTCTCATACACGTCGTAGAAATGCGCACCGCTGTCAAGGATGTTGATGCCACGCTGGTCGCGGCTGAGCCCGGCGTCGAACAGCGCGTAGGCGGCGGTCATGAGGGAGGCGGCGCCATCGACCATTGCCGCGTCCACCACCTGGCCTTGACCCGACCCCCGGGCTTCGAGCAACGCGGCCAGAACCCCGAGCGCCAGATATAGGGCGCCTCCACCATAATCTCCAACCAGGTTCAGGGGGGGAGTCGGTGCGTGCCCGTGTCGCCCAATGGCGTGGAGCGCGCCGGTGAGGGCGATGTAGTTGAGGTCGTGCCCCGCGGCCTTGGCCAGGGGACCGGTCTGTCCCCAGCCGGTGATGCGGCCATAGACGAGCCTCGGGTTGCGTCCCTGACACGTGTCAGGGCCGATCCCTAGCCGTTCTGTTACCCCCGGCCGCATTCCTTCAATCAATGCATCGGCGCGCTCACATAGCCGGAGCACCA
Organism: Acidobacteriota bacterium; assembly: GCA_036336225.1. Taxonomy (GTDB): domain Bacteria; phylum Acidobacteriota; class Vicinamibacteria; order Vicinamibacterales; family UBA8438; genus JAJEEA01. The sequence goes on from JAYZGM010000270.1 coordinate 15,725, forward strand.
GGCTCACGCCTCTGTCTCGTTTGAGATCGATACCGAGCGAGGGGCGACTCCGATTCACGAGTGCCGACCGGACCGGAAGCCCGATGCCGCCCCTGGGACCAGGCCGCTCGAGCCGGAGCACGCTGGCCCCAAGCTCGGCCAGCAGCATTCCACACATCGGGCACGGCCCGATCCCTGGCAGCTCGATGACGCGGACGCCAGTCAGTGGACCCACTAGACGTCTCCTAAGGGCCAAATGCGTGGAGTTGAATGACGCTTGCTCGTCCCCGCGGAGATGGCAGCCCCCGCGTAGCGGGGCCGTTGAATAATGTCTGGTAGTGAAGCCGGCCCGATACTCAGCGGTTTGAGGCGAAGTTTCACCACGGGCGCTAGGCGTGGGCCGGCTGTCGGTCGACCACCTCGAGCTGGTCGAGCCAATACGCTCGATCGTCCCGACGACAAATGAAGAAACGACTGAGGTCGCTGGCGTACTTGGCTTGGTGGTAGCGCAGATACAGATACTCGTTGTCCATACCCATGATCTCGATCTTGCCCGTTTCGTGGGACATACAGAAACGGGCCCGTCTGGCCAGCCCCGAACCGCGGGCAAGCGCCTCCTGGAAGAGCGACCAACCGGCGACGATCGGGATCTCATAGGGCTCGTTGCCGGCGGTTGGTCGCCCCTGGAAGAGGTAATAGGGCGGACATCCGATGTAGGACAACGTCGAGTAGAGCTCGGCGAGCACCTGAGGATCGTCGTTGATCCCACGGATGAGCGGGCATTGGTTCACACAGATGACGCCGTTGCGGATACAGGTGTCGATGCCTTGTTTCGCCACGTCGGTCAATTCCTGAGGGTGGTCGAAGTGGGCCATCAGGTAGATGCGCTGCTCCGCCGTGGAGTAGGTGCGGAACGCCTGCTGTAGCTCCGTGTCGTTGATGATGCGATACGGATCGAATGCGGGCATTTTCGAACCGAGCCGGATGATCCGTACATGTGGAATGGCCCGTAGTGCCTCAAGAATATCAGTGAGACGACGCGTGCTCATCAGGAGTGGATCACCCCCGGTGAGTAACACGTTGGTCACCTCGGGATGATCCTCGATGTACCGCAACCCGGCGGTGACGTCATTGGTGACTTCGTCGTTCTCATCCATGAAGAGCCGTTTTCGGAAGCAATAGCGACAGTAGGCGCCACACACTTCATTGCAGAGCAGCAGCACTGTATCGGTGTACTTGTGCTGCACTCCCTGTGCCACCGTGACCGACTCTTCGTTGCTCGCGTCGAGTTTGCCCCACTCCGTCAGCTCCTCTTCTCGCGGAATGATTAGTTGTCGAATTGGGTCTTTGGGATCGTCCCAGTCGATCAGATTGAGATAGTAGTCGTTGGCCCGAAACACATAGCGGGCCGACACCGGACCGAGTCGGTCTCGTTCTTGTGGTGTCAGCTGCTCGACCTGATCGAGCTTCCGCACATACTTCACGCGTGTCTGAGAGCTCGTCACCGCCGCCGCGCCGTGGCTCGTCTCTTTCGCGATCTGCATAGGCATTGTCCCCACCGCTGGCGCGGGCTGAGTAGGTATCGGTCGGTGACCGCAGGACTCAGCGCGACCGCGCGTGGCGGCAAAAGGCGCCCCATGGGAGACGGCACCCACAACTGACCGCCAAAGCGGTCGACGGGGGCGGTGCTCACAGGAACGCCGAGATCTTCGGTATCACACTCTGCGGGAGCCGGTGTCTCGGACCCGTGGGAGTGCGACGAGGCCTCAGTTCACCCAGCCGGGCGAGAGCGGGCCCCTATAAGGCGACGGGACACTAGAGGTGGTCCCGCTGGATCTTCCGGCCAGTCGCGATCCGAGCATCTTGGCGGCTGGCACATGGTACGACCGGTCCCTTCCTGTTCGGAGCCGGTTCCAGTCGTCCGTGACGAGATTCGTTCCAAGCTTCTCATTTACTCTAACAGTTCGACGGCGAGCACGCGGTCAAGTCAAGACCCCGCAGGGTGTCTGCGACAGATCGACCGACACTCACGCTGACCGTATTAGCCTGTTATTAAAGATAATATTATCAATAGTTTACAAGTTTTTCAAGCCGCTGGACTGGATGCGAAGCCGAGCCGTCTTGACGATGACCGTCCTGAAAATATCGAACAAGACATAGTCATCGTGTTCTTGACAGTTTCTGCCCAGAAACATGCCCGGACCTGCTTGCTGGCTTCGCTTCAAAACCGCCGGACCGCATCGGGCGTGCTTCACGAGCAGGGGCATTCTTCAATGGCCCCCGATTGACATCTCCGCAGGGACCGGGAAACTTGGTTCAACTGCAAACATTTTGGCCCTAGGAGATGTTGGGTACCCGAATCGGCCACTAGTGGTAGGGTTTGAGGCGCCATGCTTACTGTGACCCGCACCAGCAACCGGACCCCCTTAGATTCGTTTGACCGAGCCATGGCGCCGGGGCGTCTTGTGTGGTCTGGTCCAGTGGGTCTTGGCCTCGTCGCCTTGTCTCTCGGGGCGGCGACTGCAATGGGCCAGACGCCATCGCGCGAATTCACGCCGGTCACTGACGAGATACTCCAAGCCCCCGCGCCGGGAGACTGGTTGACCTGGCGACGGACGCTCGACGGGTGGGGGTACAGTCCGCTCGACGAGATCACGACCGACAACGTGCACCAGCTTCGTATGGTCTGGTCGAGAGGGCTGGCGCCGGGTCGCCAGGAAGGCACACCGTTGGCGTATGGAGGCGTGCTCTACATGCCGCAAGCGAGTGATGTCATCGAGGCGATCGATGCGGTGACCGGTGACCTTCGCTGGCAGCATCGTCGCAATCTTCCGGACGATGTCTATGACCATGTCGGTGGCAATGCCCGGAATAATCGGAATATCGCCATCTATGACCGATTCATCATCAACACGAGTGACGACAATTATGTGTTTGGTCTCGATGTCACCACCGGAGAGATTGCGTGGGAAACACAGATTTTTGACTATCAGGTCACGCCGGTCGGGCATAGTTCGGGGCCGATCATCGCCGACGGCAGGGTGATCTCGGGGCGGAGTTGTCGACCCCGGGGCGGACCAGAGTCGTGTGTCATCATCGCGCACGACGCGCTGACGGGCGAGGAGCGGTGGCGGCGACGCACCATCCCGGCGCCAGGCGAACCCGGCGACGAGACATGGGGCGGGGTGCCCTATGAGCAGCGCGTGCATGTCGGCACCTGGATGCCACCAAGCTACGATCCTGAGCTCGGACTGATCTATATCGGTACCTCGGTTACCTCGCCCGCTCCGAAGTTCATGCTGGGGGGGATCGAGAACACGCACCTCTATCACAATTCCACCCTGGCCCTCGAAGTGGAGACTGGTGAGATCCGCTGGTATTACCAACACCTGAACGACCACTGGGATCTGGACCACCCATTCGAACGACTGTTGCTCGACACGACCGTGGCGCCGAATCCCGACGCCGTGAGCTGGATCAATCCACGGCTCCAGCCGGGCGCCGTGCGAAAAGTGATGACCGGGATTCCGGGGAAGACTGGCGTGGTCTACACCTTGGACCGCGAAACGGGAGAGTTTCTGTGGGCTACCCCGACGATCACTCAGAACGTGATCAGTGACATCGACGGTGCGACGGGGGTGGTCACCGAGAACTCTGAGGTGATTTTCAGTGCGGAAGGGCAACAAGTGCTGGCCTGTCCCAATATGCACGGTGGCAAGGACTGGGAGGCCGGCGCCTACAGCCCGTTGACGAACACGATGTATTTTCCCCTTCGGAACATGTGCCAGCGTTTGTTGGCCACGACCTCACCTGACGCGTCTCATCGTATCTACGCCCTGGCGGTGCGTCACGAACTGGCGCCAGGGACGGAGCAACTGGGAGCGGTGCATGCGATATCGGCGGAGACCGGAGAGACCGCGTGGTTACATGAACAACGTGCCGCCACACTGTCGCTGGTCACGACTGGGGGTGGGCTCGTGTTCGGCGGGGACGCCAACGGACGTTTTCGTGCCCTCGATCAAACGACGGGGACCGTGCTCTGGGAAATCAATCTGGGTTCGCCTGTCAGCGGGTTCCCGATCAGCTACGCGGTCGACGGACGCCAATACGTGGCCGTGAGCACGGGCCCGGCAGCGACGACCGCTAGTTTTCTTGGTCTGACACCCGAGCTTCGACCCAGCAACGGAAACAACCTCTTCGTCTTCGCTCTGCCCGAGTGAGTAAGGAATGGAGGACGGAACCGGTCGGTTGCGTGAGGTCAACCTTCTCGCTGCTCTCGCCTTGCTGAACCGTGACGGAGAATGTTGCGGTGGTCCGCGAACTTCTGGACAGGGTCGACGGACGCTGAAACCGCGCCTTCGCACTCTTGGCTCGTGGCCCCGGCTGGGGTACCGTTGAGCCTCGTCCTCTGTGAGCGGGAAGTGATGTCGATGACGCGTCCAAGATTTCGAGGGATCGGACGTTGGTGGGCAGGGCTGGTCGTGGCGCTGGTCGTGGTGTCTGTGGGCCCCGTGCGTGGGACCGGGTCGGTCGGGGCGGGTACTCAAGCACCATCGCCGGAAGCTCTTGCGCATTTTGAGTCAAAGATCCGTCCGGTGCTGGCGGAGCGCTGCTACCGATGCCATGGTAGTGATCCGGACCGGGTACGTGGCGGACTGGTCTTGCTCGATGCGGCCGGGATGCTGGCGGGCGGCGACAGTGGTGCGGTGATTGTGCCGGGATCGCCTGACGAGAGTCTGCTCATCGACGCGATCCGATACGAGGGTTCGATCCGGATGCCACCCGATGGCCGACTGTCGGTCGACGTGGTTGCGGACTTCGAGCGCTGGGTTCAGAGTGGCGCGTTCGACCCCAGGGTTTCGGACACTCCTGTGGTAGCGACCCGGTCGGGTACGGGGAAGGTGTATGACTTCGGGCCCGGTCGTGAGCACTGGGCGTTTCGTGCGATGGGACGACCCGAGCCGCCGGGAGTTGAAGACGAGAGTTGGGTACGTGGTCCGATCGACCGATTCATCCTGGCTCGGCTCGAAGCGGACGGGCTGGCCCCGGTCGCACCCGCCGACCGTCGACAGCTCTTACGTCGGGTGACGTTCGACCTGACCGGGTTGTCACCGACCCCGGAGGACATCGAGGCGTTTCTTGCCGATGGAATGCCGAATGCCTATGCTCGGATGGTTGACCGCTTGTTGGCGTCACCTCGGTATGGCGAACGCTGGGGCCGACACTGGCTCGACGTGGCGCGATACGCCGACTCCAACGGACTTGACGAGAACGTGGCCCACCCGAACGCCTTCCGATATCGCGACTGGGTGATTAAGGCGTTCAACGACAACAAGCCTTACAGCGAGTTTGTGCAGGAACAGATTGCCGGCGACTTGATGTCGGATGCCACGACGGAGACCGACCGTTTCGGGCGGCTGACGGCTACCGGTTTTCTGACACTTGGGGCCAAGGTGCTGGCGGAGCAGGACGTTGAGAAGATGCTCATCGACATCGTCGACGAGCAGGTTAACGCGGTCGGTCGCGCGTTTCTCGCCGAGCCGGTGGGCTGTGCACGGTGTCATGACCACAAGTTCGACCCGATCCCGACCGCGGACTATTACGCGCTAGCCGGCATCATGCGCTCGACGAACACGATGGGAGGGGCGGGCCGTCGGTGGGTGGAGCGTCCACTTGCCGACGACGCGACGGTCGAGGTCTATGAAGCGGCCCAGCGGGAGGTGGTCGCCGCCGGGCGCCGGGTGGACGAACTCGTCGACGCGCAGAACGACATTCTCAGGCGGCCGCGGCGCCAGGCCCTGGCCGATTATCTGCTCGCGACCGAGGAGGCCTACGCGAGTTGGGATGAGGGCATCGAGACCCAGGACCCGGCGACCGAGGTGATCGCCCGGGTGGCGCGGAGGCACGGTCTCGAGGCGGCCGTCCTTGAACGCTGGGTACGTGCGTTCCACCGATACCGCGAAGGACCACCGGTGCAAGGCGACGCCCCGAACCCGAGTGTCGTCTTCGAGATCTGGGACGCATACGCGGCGGTTCCCGCCGCGCGATACCCCGAGGTGACCGAGGGGCTCCGGGCGATGATTGCCTCCGAGAAGGTCCTCACGGCACCCCTCACGAGAAGTGTGATTCGCGGTCCGGTGCCCAGGAGCCTGGAAGAGGTTGCATGGCGTTATGCGGCGCTCTTCGCCATGATTGAGATCGCGTGGGATGAGCACCTTGGTCGGCTCGGAATCAAGGATGCGGATGAGCTGGAGTCGGGCGACTTCCGGTTGCCACGCGAGCAGGAGGAGCTGCGGCGTCTCGTCTTCGATGGTCGTCTTTGTATCCTGTGTCTGGACCAAAAGGAGGAAGAAGCGCGCTACTCGCCCCAGATGCTGACCGAGCTGGCTCGACGACGGGCCCAGGTCGCGACGCTCACCGAGGCGTTGCCACCCGAACCGCCCTATGCGATGGCGGTGGAGGAGGGCGAGATTGTCGATCTGCCGGTCCACATTCGTGGCAGCCATCTGAACCTCGCCGACCGTTCGCAACCACGCGGGTTTCTGCGTGTCACAGACCACCTCGTACCACCCTCGCCCATTCCGGACGGGAGCAGTGGACGGCTCGAGCTTGCCCGCTGGCTCATCCATCCCGAGCATCCGCTGACGGCACGGGTCATGGTCAATCGGGTGTGGCACTGGCACTTCGGTCGCGGTCTCGTCGATACACCCAGCAACTTTGGCACCACCGGGTCATCACCGAGTCATCCCGAGCTTCTAGACTGGCTCGCGAGGCGATTCATCGACAGTGGCTGGTCCATCAAGACGCTGCACCGAGACATTCTCCTGTCCAGCACCTACCGGCTCGGTACGGCGTATAACGAGACAAACGCGGCCGTCGACCAAGGCAATCGGCTTCATTGGCGGATGAATCGACGACGCTTAGAAGTGGAAGCCATTCGCGACACGCTGTTGCAGCTCGCCCGTTCGCTCGATCTGACCATGGGAGGGCGGGTCGAGGAGTACAACCCGCGTGGGTATGTCTTTAGCGAGGGCAGCACGTTCGGGCAGTTCAATTTGTATGCCGCCCCTCGGCGGTCGGTCTATATGCCGGTCGTGCGAAATGCTATTTATGACATCTTCGCCGGTTTCGACTTTGGGAATGCGAGCGATTCCGTTGGGGCTCGTCCGTCGACCGTGGTGCCGTCCCAGGCGTTGCTCATGATGAACAGCGCGTTCGTTGAGGCACAAGCGGGCGCCTTTGCCGCGCGTCTGTTGGCCGAGTCGATGACGAGCACCGCCGCCCGCGTCGAGCGCGCGTTCCTCGAGGCGTATGGTCGCCCGGCCACCAACCTCGAGATTGAGGATAGCCTCGTGTTTCTTGACGAGATGCGTGAGGTTGCCCCGGCGAACCAGGAGGAGATGTTTGCCTGGACTCGTCTGAGTCACGTCATCGTTGGCGCCAGCGAATTCATCTATCTCGACTGATTCGGGGCGGATGGACTAAATCACGGTACAGGACACGAGCATGCGTTATCCGCACTATCAGACACCAGCGATGACCCGCCGCGACATGCTCAAGAGATGTGGCTGTGGTTTTGGGGGCCTCGCGTTGTCCTCGCTCCTGCGGAGCGACCTGGCGGCTCAGACGAATCCCTTGGCTCCGAGACTCCCGCACTTCTCGGCCCGCGCCAAGCGCGTCATCTTTCTGCACATGCACGGTGGTCCGTCACAGCACGATTTGTTCGAGTACAAACCGTTGCTGGTGCGGGACGACAACAAACCGTTGCCGTTCGCGAAACCCGACGTGCAGTTCAACGAGACTGGCAATCTGTTCAAGAGCCCCTGGTCGTTCGCCCAGCATGGACAGTCGGGCGCGTGGGTGAGTGAGCTGCTACCGAACTTGGCAAACGTCGTCGACGATTTGTGCTTCGTGCGGTCGATGTATGGCACCAACGCCGCGCACGGTGGAGCCATTCTCGCGATGAACACCGGGAGTGATCGCTTTGTGCGGCCGTCGATGGGGTCGTGGATCTCATACGGACTCGGGACCCAGAACGATGACCTGCCAGCGTTCATCACCATCTGTCCGTCGTATCAACACGGAGGCGTACAGAACTACTCAGCCGCGTTTCTTCCGGCCGCCTACAACGGGACGGCGATCGGCACGACCCGGATGAAAACCGAGGATGCCACGATCGATTTCCTCGAGAACCACGCTGTGACCACCGCCGTCCAACGATCGGAGCTCGACCTGCTCCAGCGTTGGCAACGGCGTCAGCTTGAGTCCACCGGACCCGACCCGGCGCTCGAAGGTCGAATTGAGTCGTATGAGCTCGCGTTCCGCATGCAGACGGAAGCGCCCCAGCTCATGCGGATTGACGATGAGTCCGAAGCCACTCGAAAACTTTATGGTCTCGACGACCCGATCACGAGCGATTTCGGGCTGCGCTGTCTCCTGGCACGTCGTTTCTCGGAATCGGGGGTGCGGTTTGTCCAGGCCACCCATGGTCCGGATACGAAGTGGGATCATCACTCAGGATTGATCACTGGGCTCCCGCGAAGCTGTGCGGAGATCGACAAACCGGTGGCAGGTTTGATCACCGACCTCAAATCACGTGGGTTGCTGGACGAAACCCTCGTGCTTTGGGGCGGCGAGTTTGGGCGCACGCCGGGGGCTGAGGCCGGGGCCCGGAACGGTCGGGACCACAATCCTCATGGCTACACGATGTTCATGGCGGGGGGCGGCGTGAAGGGGGGGCACAGTCACGGACGTACCGACGACTATGGCTACTACGCGGTCGAGGACAAGGTGCATATCCATGACTTGCATGCCACCATCTTGCACCTGCTCGGTCTGGACCATGAGCGACTAACCTACCAAAATCAGGGTCGAGATTTCCGGCTCACGGATGTCGCCGGTGTCGTCGTCGAAGATCTACTGGCGTAGTCCGAGACCGCCCTGTCGGATTATGGGGGCGTCCCGACTCCTGCACGAGGTCGATACGCCGCAGATCGGCATCCGACGCTCCGTGTCCTGGACGAAGATATCGACATCCAGCGTTTTGAGGTTCTCCGACGTCTGGGGCCATTCGCGCGTCCCAGGAAGAGGACTTGGTGCGCCCACGTCGCGGGGTCTCGTGTCGCTATCCGTCCGGTCATGCTATCGCGGATAATCGGCACGCGTGTCACCGAGCGGTCCGTGAATGTCGAGTGCTCATCTGGCGACGCACTGGTAAACTGGCCTGACGCGTGGGGTCTCGCCTGTCGACTTGTTTTCCGTGTCGAGGACCGTTGCCGTGACGAGTCTGTTCAGAGGGAGATGGAAGATGAGATTTGGGCTGTCTGTTCGCCAGAGCGTCTCGCTCGCCCTGTTTGGACTCGGTCTCGTCGCGTGCGCGGATGCACCCGAGACGCCGTCCCTGGCTGGCCGGTGGGATGCGACGGTGGTCGTGAATGATGTCGAAATTCCGTTTCCGTTCGAAATCTCTGAAGACGGGGCTGGCCTCCACGGGGCGTTCTTCAACGGTCAACTCATGATCCGGTCGACCGGCGGGCAACTCGAGAACGAGACGCTGACCCTGGCGTTCGACCAGTATGCGGCACAGTTGGACGCGACCTATACGGATGGGGGGTTGGAGGGGCTGTATGTACGCGGGTCGCGGAGACACTATCCGTTCCGCGCTCGACCGGCGTCGACCACCGAAGCGACGAGCGCCGACGCACCGTCGATTGCCGGCGTCTGGATCATCCCGACCGAGAGTAACAAGGGGGAAAAGGCCTGGCGCTTTATCGTGCGGCAGACCGGTGGCGAGGTCGAAGGTGCGATTCTGCGAGTGGACGG
>JAYZGM010000271.1:0-8950 GCA_036336225.1 Acidobacteriota bacterium
CCCGAATCCGGTGCCACCCAACGCTTCGGGCACCCCACACGAAAAGAACCCGAGCTCGCCCATCCGCTGCACCCGGTCGAGTCGGAACTCGTGGTTCTTCTCCTCCTCCACCAAGGTCGGCGCGATATCGTTTTGCGCGAATTCTCGTGCCGTCTCCTGGACTAGCTTCTGATCCTCGGTCAGCTCGAAGTGCATTGCATCATCCTCAATCGGTGAGGGTGGCCAGAACGTCGTCCTCTTCGACCTGGTCCCCCACAGCCACCTTGATGGCGATGACGGTGCCATCCGACGGCGCGTAGACGACCGTCTCCATTTTCATCGCTTCAAGCACGAGAACCTCGTCATCCTCCTCGACGGTATCGCCGGACGCGACGGCGATCGACAGCACCTTCCCCGCCAGCGGCGCCACTACATCCTCTGCCATGTCTACCTTTGCTTTCCTCTGTGTGAGATCTGACGCGCGCTCCACGGTCGTCTCCCGAACGCGAGCGACCACGCAGACGCCGTTACTGAAGCATCGACAGGAAGATCCCCGCTGCGATCACGGTCCCGATGACCCCAGACAGATTCGGCCCCATCGCGAACATCAGCAGATAGTTTTTCTTATCCGCTTCCGCTCCAACCTTGTGCGCGACCCGCGCCGCCATCGGTACCGCCGACACCCCGGCCGCCCCAACCAACGGATTGATCTTTTCGCTCGTGAAGATATTCATCAGTTTCGCCAGCAAGACCCCGCTGGCCGTGCTGATGGCGAACGCCACCAAGCCGAGCGTGAAGATGAACAAGACTTCGGCCCGAAGAAACGACGCCGCGCTCATCGTCGCGCCGACACTGATCCCAAGAAAGATGGTCACGATGTTCATCAACGCGTTTTGCGCGGTATCGGTAAGCCGATCAACCACGCGCGACTCGCGAAAGAGGTTCCCCAGCATGAACATCACGATGAGTGGCGCCGAGGCTGGCACCAGCAACACGATCACCATCGCCGCGACTACGGGGAAGACGAGCTTCTCTCGGGCCGTAGCCTTTCGCGCCTTCTTCATCTTGATGGCCCGCTCTTGCTCGGTCGTCAGCAGACGCATTATCGGCGGCTGGATGATCGGCACCAGCGCCATGTAGGAATACGCAGCAACCGCGCAAGCACCGAGCAACTGGGGGGCCAGCTGCGCGGCAAGAAAGATCGTCGTCGGCCCGTCGGCTCCACCGATGATGCCGATCGCGGCCGCCTCCTGCAGCGTGAACCCGAAGGCGTGTGCGGCAAAAAACGTCACATACACGCCCCCTTGGGCCGCCGCACCGAGGAAGATCAGCCGCGGCTGTGACAGCAACGGACCAAAATCGGTATGCGCGCCAAGCCCCAGGAAAATGAGCGGCGGGATGACCTCCCACTCGACCCCATAGTGATAAAAACGCCAAATCAACCCTTCCTCCGGGGTCATCAATTCCGTCAGCGGGAGATTCGCCACAAGTACGCCGAACCCGATCGGCAGCAGCAATAGTGGCTCGTACTGCTTCCGAATCGCGAGCGTCACCAACGTCAGACCTACCGCCCACATGACGATCTGTCCAGGCGTGACCGCAAGGATGCCGAGCTGGTCGAGAAAGGCCACGAGCGAAAGCTAGTTCTTATCCGAACGGGGGGGCGAACCGGCCGCGAGACGACCGGCGGTCAGCGCCAGCACTTTCATCGTCACGTAGAGCACGGCAATACCGGCGAAGACTCCGATGATACCGTTAACGAAGATGCTCACAGCCGCGTCCACTGGAAAACAATTATACGTTGGTGTGTCCGTCCTCCGCCCCACCGGCCGAAGGCGCCTCCCCCGTGCCGCCAACCGCCGCGCTGACCACGGGCGTCTTGCGCGAGACGGGCGGGTGCGGTACAAGGCCGCTTGACGATGGCTGCTCGACGACGACGCCCTGCCCCCCGACGATCGGCCCCAAGGCCAGTGTCACCGCCCACCACGGCGGAACAGACCACGGTCTCACCCGCGACGTTCGCCGGGCCGTTCGCGCTGACTCTCGGACTGCTGGTCGTCTCCTTCACGCCACGCGTGCAGTCGCACCCCGTCTTGTTGGCGTCGTTCTGGCTCGCAGTCGCTGGTCTGCTCGGTTGGCAGGTAGCGCTTTACATCCAGCTACGGTCACTCGCCGGGGCCCGGACGTTCCAGCTCGTCCTCCGGTCCCAGCACTATCTCCAAGCTGGCGTACAACTGACCGTGTTTGCCTATTGGGGCTATTTTTGGCGACCGGTGTATGACCACGCGTGGCTGCTGGTGGGACAGCTACTCTTCGCCTATGTCTTTGACATCTTGTTGGCTTGGTCACGCCGTGACCGCTACACACTCGGATTTGGCCCGTTCCCGATCATCTTCAGCACCAACCTCTTCCTCTGGTTTCGGGACGATTGGTTCTATCTGCAATTCCTGATGCTCGCGGCAGGTTTCATGGGGAAGGAGTTTGTGCGGTGGCGACGCGACGGGCGCGATACTCATATTTTCAACCCGTCCGCGTTCTCGCTGGGACTGTTCTCGCTGTTACTCATTCTGACAGGCACCACCGACCTGACCTGGGGCCAGGACATTGCCACCACCTTGACCCTCGCGCCACGCATCTATCTTTTTCTGTTTCTGGTTGGACTCGTCGTGATGTATTTCTTCTCGATCACGCTGGTTGCCGGCTCCGCCGCCATCGTGCTCTTTGGCTCGAGCGCCTTGTATTCGACCGTCACGGGCGTGCCGTATTTCATCGATTCAGAGATCCCGAGCGCCGTGTTCCTGGGACTTCATCTCCTCGTGACCGACCCCTCCACGTCGCCCCGCACCCCGTTGGGAAAGACATTGTTCGGCATGCTCTACGGAGCCGGGGTGTTTGGACTGTATACACTGCTAGCCGTCGTGGGTGTACCGACGTTCTATGACAAGTTGCTGTGTGTACCGCTACTGAATCTGAGTGTGCAATGGATCGACCGCGTGTCACGCCTCCTCGGGCGCGCCATTACGGCGGCGCGCTGGACCCCGGAGTGGAGCCCGGCACGTGCGAACCTGACCTACATGGGCGTCTGGATCCTGTTCTTCGGAACCATGTCCGCGGTGGGCGCCACTGACGGTCGCCATCGCGGCGACACGGTGCCGTTCTGGGAGCAGGCGTGTGGTGACGGGCGTCCTCTTGGGTGTGAGCGGCTCCTGCAACTCGAGACCAACTACTGTCGGGACAATGCGGGGTGGGCGTGTAACGAGCTGGGTCGTCACTTTCACGACGGGATCATCGTTGAGCGAGACACCGCGCAAGCGCTGAGCTACTTCGCACAGGCCTGTGAGTTACGGTTTCAGGCCGGATGTGTCAACCTCCTCGACCAGACCATCCTAAGCCGGGCGGATCCTCGGCCGTTAGACCTTCGTCTCTTGCTGCGGGAGGGTGGTCCGAACCTACTGGACATGCCGGAATCGGCGCTCTACGAGCGAGCGTGCGAGCACGGATGGTCTTTCGCGTGCCGCTGACGGCCCCCTGAATACCCCCCCGCCACAGGTGACCACGTGAACGACCTATCGATTGACACCGCAACGAGCCCTAACCCACCACGACCACTGGTCGGGCTCATAGCGCTAGTCGTCCTGATGGGGGTGGCGATGTGGTTGTCGACCCAGACCCCACGAGAATCATCGGGTACTACGCCAACCGCTCTCGGGGATGAGGGCCTACCGGCAGAGCTGAGTGGGTTTCGGGCCAACACCTGGTTTCTCCCGGACGACGACATGCTGGGATTTGTCGAGATACCGGCCGGGCCATTCCCGATGGGCGCCGCCCCTCCCACAGACCCGCAAGCGTTCGAGAACGAGCGCTGGTCGGCGGCAAGTCCTCAAGGCACGGTAGACCTGCCGACCTATTTGATCGGCCGACACGAAGTCACGGTCGCCCAGTTCCAGCTCTTCGTGGCAACGACCGGTTTCGATGCGGACCCACAAGCCTTTCGTGCGCCACCGGACCACCCGGTCGCGTTCGTCTCGTGGCCCGATGCCCTCGCCTACTGTCGATGGCTCGATGACACGCTTCGCCGCTCACCCGACACCCCAGAGGCGCTCGCCGACGCGCTGGAGAAAGGATGGCGCATCACCTTGCCCAGTGAGTCCGAATGGGAGAAAGCGGCCCGCGGATCCGACGGACGCGTCTTTCCCTGGGGTGACCGTGTCCGGCCTGACCGCGCCAACATCCAAGGCGCAACGACGACGCGAGTCGGCACCTTCCCCTGTCCAGAATGCCCCTACGGGCTCCTCGACATGAGCGGCAATGTCTGGGAGTGGACCAAGAGCCCGTATCAGCCCTACCCCTTCGACCCGACCAACGATCGCGATGATCTGCAAGCCGACGCCTTGTGGGTGATGCGGGGCGGGTCGTATACCGACCCGCCCAGGAATCTTCGTGCCACGGTTCGGGGTGGGGGTGATCCAGGGGCACGCCGGGCAATCATGGGGTTCCGGCAGGCCATCTCACCCATGACCCCACCGTGACTGCCTGCACAGCCAGCGGACCACACAGGTCTACCGACGCCCACAACATGGCAAGTAAGATTTCGCACCGAAGGGAAACAACGGCTCGACGACGTCAGGGTTCGTGACTGACCGCAAGTTGCACAACCCCTCACCCACGTCGACGTGTCGACCGGTCCGCTCGACCGAGGCACCTAACGGCTCTGGCGCGCTGAGTCTTGCGACGTGCCATACCAACCCAGCTGCTCGTCGCCGACGTGCTGATGCCACGTCCGGACGGATTCACGCTCAGCAAGCCTCACCAAGAAGCGCGAGTCCTCCATGAGTCAACGACCGCGCAAAGCGGTCTCCGGAACCCAGAGGATGCATTTCTGGCCAAACCGTTCTCGCCTGACCGGCGCGTGGGCTCGGTGAGGGACGAAATAGAAGAGCCGGTCACTGACCGAGCCCGGTGGCCGTTCCGTCTCACCAGGCCTTGCCTCCGGCCTGACCAGCCACAGAACTCCGCCTCTGGGCTCCTCAACGCACCTCCGACTCCGCCGCCAACCGGGCATCCTCCTCAAGGACCCGCGCTCCACGTAGAATCCCTCCGAAGGAGTAATTCGCTTCGTGGCAGGCATATTCATACACGCGATTGTCGGACGCTGGCCACACATACTCGCCGCTCCATGGTGCCGTCCACACGGTGGGATCATCAACCGTGAACTGATAGAGCAGGGTGTCTTCACCCACACGGGTGAACCGCTCGACCACGTGGAGGTTGCGGGACGCACCGCCGAATGACGGATTGTCGGTAAAGTTCGTCGTATCGACCACAAGCGTGTCGCCGTCCCAATGCCCCACCGAGTCCCCAAGCCAGCTGCGAATCTCCGGTGGATTGTGCTCCTGGTTCATCCGTACGATCCGGGCGTCGTGGACCATTTCGACAAGGATCACGACCGTGTCGTCGGTCTGCACGATCCGTTTCATGTTGTTGTACAGCACCGACAGCATGGGGGGACCGGCGGTCGACCCGAACCCCATCAAACACCGCTCAGCGTGTGGCCGCTGTTCCGGATTGTCGTATGGCCCAGGAGCGGCCAAATCGGCCTCGAGCCACCAGGCTGTGCCGTCATTCGCCCGACCGCCCAACCCTCTCCGCGCGGCCGCGGCGGCGCGGGATGCCTCGGTCCGCGGCGGCTGGCGACCGTTCGGAGGGTCGGTAATGATTGAGGTCCTGACCAACCCGTTGATTGAGAAGGCCGCCTCGCCACGATCGATCCAGAATGTGTTGTAACCACCCACGTTGCCGGCGGCCCCACCCGACCCGTCCCCACCCGCGGGGGGCGCCTCCCGCGCGCCGTCACCGGTCTCGAATCCTGCCCGTTGCTGCTCTCCTCTGGCGGCAGCGCGCTCGTCAGAGCCGGCCGGCACGAGACTAAACACGGTCGCAAGCCCGTCGGGATCAGACGCGATGATGGCCGACTCCTCCTCAGTGAGCGTTAGCCGGTTTCCAAATTCCCGGGGACGCTGGAGCGGCGTGACCGTTGCCGTATCATAGGTGCCCGACAAATCCGGTCGTCCGGACGACGTCCTCGGGTTGTCTCCCTGTGCGAGGGCCAGGGTTCCAGTCACGGCCCACGTCGCGCCGACCACCCCGAACACCGTCATCCAACGAACAGACATGAGTTGCTCCTTTTGTCACAGGAAGTTCGTGCGCCTATGCCCCGGTCAACGCCGACCGTAGCTCTTCGAGCCCTTCCCGAAACAGCCGCAGGATCCGATCACTCGTCCGGAACTCCGTGAGAATCTCCGCGCGTCGACTCGTGCGAAGATTACCAATGATGTATTTCAGCGTCGTCGCCATGACCACGCCTTCTTCGGTGTTGGAGGCTTCGAATCGTTGCACGAAGTCTCGGAGCGTGGGCTCGAACGACGCCTCATGCCAGCGTTCGACCCCGGGCTCGAGCCGCACAAACTGGTCTAGAACCATGGAGAACTCTGGCGGAGCGGGTCGATGCCAGAACGAAACGTCTGGACCAAACTCTTCCACATACGATGGCAGATAGACGTTGGCGCCGGCCGGCACTCGACGAACCAGCGCGGGATTGAACCGCTTGACCTCGTCGCTCGACAACCCGGTCTTTCGCCGCACCTCGGCCAGACTGAGATCACGCGTCGTACGCATCGCATAAATCGGGATCTGCGGGGCCTCGCGGATCATGCGCCCAACGTTGATCGTGTTGCCGAACACCATTTCCGCGTAGAGAAACGACCGTGGCCCATACGTGCGAAACAGGTCGCGATACCGCTGGATGGAGATTTGACGCAGGTCACGCGCGAACACCGAACCCATGAAATACTGCTCTCGCGTGTTCCTGCCACCCAAACGCATACCATTGATCACGGTGCGTCCGACATTCACCCCACCGGCATGATGCTCCGACAGCGCGGGAATGAAGCTGCCATACATGGTGGACAGAATCGTGAGATGGGCCGCGCAATACGGCACCTGTGTCGTCTGATTGAACGCCTCAATGACATTGGGATCGAGACGATCCAGATGGTTCCAATTCCGACGAAGCCACTGACAGAACCCCAACGCCTGTGCCCGAGAGCGCGCGCGTCCGTTGAGACCCGACTCCAGTACCGCCTGCGCCAAACCGACCTCCGCCGGAACATAAAATCGCTCGTAGATGGTGCTCCATTGCTCGAGGAACCGTCCGTAGCGTTCTGCGTGCGGCGCGACGAACCGACCTCGGGTGGGGTTGTGAACAACGGGGCCCACCAAGGGCTCGAGCAGCGCCGCCACTTGTTCGCGTCGGCCGGTCACCCTCGACCGTAGCCGCACCCCCGTGAGCACCGTCTGCAGTGTCTCGTCGTGCCAGACGCCGTCTCGCGCCCAATTGCCACGAGTCGGGAACGTGGCGAGCAGACGACCATCTTGCCCGCTGCCGAAGGCGATACGTCCATCTGGAATGACAAAAATGTGCTGCCAGAATGGATGCGCCGGGCGGAACTCCCTGATCCCAGCGAGGTCCGCTTAATATCGCGAACGAAAAAACGGCTGCTCGACCGACTCGGTGAGAACTGGAGCCTCCGATGGCGGAACCGATACCGACGAGGCTTCATCGGACACCTCGGAGCCGTCCCCGACCTGCTCGCTCGGTTGCGCCGACACCAACGGCTCGGCGTCCTGGGCCAGGAGCGCCGAGCCTTCTGGCGGCTGCGATAACTGTGCAAAGAGAACAGGCTCGACGGAAAAACCACCGGTCGAGTCAGATATCAGCCAGAGCGCCGCCCCACCCGCGGCCCCGAGCAGCATGACCACGCGTCTCATGACCACCTTCCGTTTCTCACCCTACTGTGACCGTCCAGCCCTGCAGGCCGTGATAAAGGTCGTTACGGTCTGACCCGCACGTATTGTTGGATCCGACGCGGTCGTGGCTCGCCGCCGTAAATGTTGCCATCGCCATCGACCGCAACAAATTCCGCGCCGTTACCCGCCGGGTCACGAGGGTCACCCCATGGATAGAGGATGAACTCGGTCACCCATCCGGTGGCCACCTCACCGATTCTGATACCCATCTCCCAGCCGGGATTCTGGAGGTCGTCGGACTCTGAGTCCGCCACGAAGATCCGTCCGTGGTCGTCAAAGAAGATCCCGCTCGGACGGCCGAACTGATTCCACTGGGCGATGAACTCGCCTTCCTGGTCAAAGATCTGAATCCGGTTGTTGGACCGGTCTCCGACAAAGATGCGTCCATCGTTATCCATCGCGATGGCGTGAAGCGTACGAAACTCTCCCGGTGCATACCCGGTCTGTCCCCACTCTTTGATGTAGGTGCCGTCAGGTGCGAACTTGACGACCCGGTTGTTGGTGTTGTCACCGTGACCATCGGCCACAAAGATATCCCCATTCTCGGCCACCACAACGTCTGCCGGTGCGTTGAAATGGTCCTCACCGCCTCCGGCCTTGCCCGGTGTGCCCAGGGTCATCAGAACCTCACCGGTCGGACTGAATTTGACGACCTGATGCCCACGTGTCCCCTCTGCGGTTCGCGCCTCCGAGACGCCATCGGTCACCCACACGTTGCCATCAGACGCAACGTCGATGCCGTGTGGCCAGATGAACATCCCCCCGCCGAAGCTCTCCACCACGTTCCCGTCTAGATCAAACTTAACGACCGGATCGAGATCCGAGTCGAGACACTCGTTGCCAAACCGGCCAGGCGCCGTGGCGTCGCACCGAATGACAGCCCACAGGTGCTCGCCACCCGAATCCATCGTGACGCCTCCAACCGCACCCATCGTCCGCCCGTCAGGAAGCTTGGCCCATCCCTCGACCTGACGATACGGATTTGGCAGCACCTGGGCAGGTGCTACGCTGGCCAACCCGACCATCATGGCAAGCGTTACGACAACAACCGATAGCATCATTCTGGACATTTCAATACCTCTCACGACAACATTCCCAAAGTAGC
>JAYZGM010000272.1:0-23290 GCA_036336225.1 Acidobacteriota bacterium
TCGTCGTGCAACGTATCCCGAAGCAGGTTCGGGCCGCCGCACAACGTGTGCAGCGTTTGTTGGATGACCCCTGACCGGGGGCACGACGCGGTTCAGGTGAGTCGTCGTCGGAAAATCTGTCAGACAGCGGTCATCGTGGGGCCGGTTGTCCGCTCGTGGCTCCGCCGAGGCGGCGTTTTCTAAGGCGTGTTCGAGTCCTCCCGACATGATCTGCCCCCGCCACTGTACCAGCGATGCGCCGCGCTCCCTCACGCAGCCGTTGGTGGTGTTCCGCATCGGCCAGCGCCCGGCAGACGGCGTCGGTGAGACCTCGGGAAGTGGGGGACGCGTCGCTTCGATGAGCAGGAGGTCCGCCTGGTCGCCGTCACCAACGATGGTGGCGTGCAGCGGTTTCCCGAGCCGTTCCTGGATCATCGGGAGGGAGGCGAGGAGGAGGTCGGCGCCTTTGGCCCACGTGAGTCTCCCTACGAACAAGAGTCGTCCCTGGGTCGGCCTGGGTGCCGGCGCCACCGGGTCCGGCGTGACCCGTACGCACGGTGGTGAGACCACCGCGTGGTTTTGGTCGAGACCATGCCGGATGTACTCCTCCCGCATGTGATTCGACGCGATCAGAACGCGGTCGTACCGGGATAGAAGTGCGCGTCGATGGGTCTGTCGGAACAACGTGAGCATGGTACGTGGGTCCAGACCACCGCACCGGCAGGGATAGTAGAGGCGAGACAGGCGATCCCCATGTGGCGGGAACACGGCTTCGCCACCGGGAGCGTGACCGTCTTGGTGCCTGACACACAGGTTCCATGGTAGGTGTACCGATAACACACACTCGGGAATCGCGCGCACAGCGCGGCTTCGAAGTCGGCATCCTCTACCAAATTCAGATACACCGCGTCGGCGCGCCAGTTCTCCACGCCAACGCATACCTCTGACACATCGAGATTCGCCAGACACCACCGTTGCTCGAGCACTCCTTTCGGGTCGAGTGAGCGACCCGAACCCAGTGGGTGTTCGTGAACCAACGCGACCTAGTGTCCGCGCGTGGACAGGGCAGGGAGTAGTGCGTGCAGATAGGTCTCGACGCCTCCGACCAGTTCCGCGTGGGTGTTGACAACGGCAATACGCATTTCACCGCATTGTAGGGTGTGGTCGGCAGCGTGAGACCCAAAAGTCCCCGTGGCGTCAGATAATTGGTGGTCCGTTGCGGGATGTTCTCACCATTGTCACGAGACGCTGAGAGAGTGAGCCGATGAAGGAGACCGTGCGCGTCCGGCCACCTGCGCCACGGAGTGAGAACCGTGCGCACGACTCTGGCCCGATGCGTCAGCCTGTCTCCGATTCTGGCCGTCTCGGAGTTTGCCGGTCGGTCGATCATCTCCTCGGTGAGAGACGGCGGCCTCTCGTCATTGCACATCGAGGAAGCTCCGCCACCCACCCTGAGAACACACTCGCTGCGTGTCAGGCGGCTGTGACCGCTGGTGCTGAGATGGTTGAGGTCGATTTGCGACTGACCGCTGATGGACAGGTCGTGCTCATGCATGACGCGACTGTCGACCGAACCACCGACGGTACCGGAGCGGTGCGCGCACTCACCATGGCCGAAATCCGGCGACTCGACGCCGGAAGCTGGTTTCATGCTCGCAACCGGGGCGAGGCTGTTCCCACGCTGGACGGTCTCCTGCATCAGATCGCAGGACAGACGCTCCTCAATCTAGAGATCAAGTGCGACGAGAGCGATCGTAGGACTCTCGACCAGCTGGCGAGTGCGGTTACCGATGCGGTCGGTCGGTCTGACACCCGGAGCTGCGTGTTGGTCTCGTCATATTCACCCCGCATAGTCCGGTTCCTCACCAGACGTGACCCCGCCATCCGCACGGCGCTGCTTCATCCGGGTGCGCCCTCGGACCGCGTGGTGTTCGGCGCCGCGCTCGCCGCCGGCGCCCAGGGGCTACACATCGGGCGTTTGCACATGACGGGGGGGCTGACCCATGCCGCCCAAAGACACGGCTTGTTTGTGGCGGTTCACACCATCAACGATGAGCGAGACATGGGTGCGGCTATTGCGGCGGGAGTGGACGCCGTGTTCACTGACCATCCGTGGCTGATACTAGCCGCTAGAGCTGGATCGCGGGAGCCGAGCGCGGGCCGATGAGGGTTGACCGGCATTCGTGTCGTGGCGTGGTGGCTCTGGTCGTCAGTAGTCCGCGGCCGCAAGCGATGCGCGGATGATTTCCGTGTCGTTTCGCTGCACGATGTGTCGGTTGGCGTAGGCTGGGTGTGTCCAGTTGACGATTCTGTCCCAGTCGCGACGAGCCCCGAAGCCGTTGGCGTGGGTCGGTTCGATCAGTCGGACCCGCCCCAATTCCTGATAGCCCTCTGGCGTAAGCCGGGCGATGAGCAGATACCCGTCATCGGTGTTGGCAAAATACCGGTCGCCGTGTCGGACCATGAAGGCGGTTGCCCATCGCGGGGTGCCCCACCGTTCTCGGGCCTCGGCGGTCATCTCCAGGTCTTCCCAAATCTGTACGCCTGTGCGGGCATCAAGCCTCCGAAGCTCGCCGTTGATGTCGAGTCCGTAGATCGAATCGCCGATGACCAGCGGCGTCATGATTGCCGAATGTAGACCCGTCGGGTCGTCTGGGCTCCCTCCCTGTCCCTTCCACAGCATCCTCGCGTCCGGGCGGTCCTGATTGAGCCGCATCATCATGGAACCGTTATAGAGCTGCGACACCAGCAAATAGTCATTGTGTTTGACCGGGGTCGCAATCGCCATTCCGGCGCCCGCCTCCCACGCCTGTTCCCAATACAGTGTGCCGTTGTCGGGGTTGAGCGACGCCAGGGCGGCGGGATGCCAAATGATCAGCTGTCGTACCCCACCGGCGTTATAGATGACCGGTGGGCTATACCCCATCTGACCCATCGTCTCGATGGCACGCCAGACCTCCTCCCCGGTATGCTTGTCAAAGGCGACGACCATCGCGTCGGGCTTGCCACCGACGACGGCGATCAGCTTGTCCCCATCGACAAGTGGGGGGCTGCTAGTTCCCCACGTTGGGATGGTGCTGTCAAACTCGTTGGCATAGTCCTTTTGCCATAGGACCCGGCCCTCGGTCACGTCGAGACAGATGAGATGCCCGGTGGCACCGAGCACGTAGACTCGGTCGTCGTCGATGGTCGGCGTGGCGCGTGGGCCGGTGGCGTAGGACGCCATCAGCATCCGGTAGGTAGTGGCCCATTCGTGGGTCCAGAGGATGGCACCCGTTTCTTCGTCGAGCGCGAAGAGACGTTCGGTCCCGTCCATGGTGCGGGAGTCCGGGTCGTCGACCCAATCGGTCACGAACACGCGACCCTCGGCGATGGCCGGACCCGCGTACCCGCTCCCGATCGGCACCCTCCAGGTCACCTTCAGCGCATCAGGAAGCTGTTCCACGATGCCGGTTTCATTCCAGACCGCGAGGCGTCCCGCACCTCGCCACTGTGGCCAATCTTCGGCGGACAAAACGGGAGCGAGAAGGACGGTGGCCATCACAACACCGGGGAAACGGACTCGTCGCATGCGCGCACTATACCCGGTTCCAGACGGTAGCTTCACGCGGTCCGGACGCCGGTCTGAGCGCGTTTGGGCGTCCCCGGGTGGGCCGGGACACCATCAATCTGCTGTTTGGGGAAGAGGGGGTGAGTGCCTTGGTCGCGGTGACCGACAGTGACGGAGGGGATCGTCAGCTTCAGATCAGTGGGAAGGTCGTCGCGTCCACGATGGATTTCGACATGCGGATTGAGCGCATGCCGGGTCATCTCCCGACGCTCATTCATGGTGCGCTCCGGTCGGTGTTGGTGGTCGGCATGGGAGCCGGTGTCAGGGCCGGCGCCTTTGTGCAATACCCCAAGGTCGCGCGCATTCTCATCTGCGAGATTGAGTTGAGCGTGCTCGAGGCATCGGACCGATTCTCGGATCAACACTATGGCGTAGGCCGAGATCCGCGGACCGAGGTCATCTACGATGACGACCGTCATTTCGTGGCCACGACGGACGAACAGTTCGATACGATCAGGTCTGACCCGATCCATCCCTGGGTGCGTGGGTCCGCCAGTCTCTAGTCGGTCAAGTGTCACGCGCTCGTCAAAGAGCGGATTCGATCTGGGGGTCGTTGCCCAGTGGGTGCCGCTCTACGCGACAGACGAAGCCACGGCCGCGAGCCAGACCGCGACGTTTGTGGACTGTTGCAGAGGCGACGCTCTGGCACCGTGATCTTCTGGACGCGGGATGCGCTCCGGATCTTCGGTTGTGGCTTCGCGATGGCGTGATCAACCGCGACCGGAGTCTGCGTTTGCAGTATGTTGCAGGCTTGGCGCTTGACCGCCAGGATGGCTACCTCGTCTCGGGGGCAATCATCGGCTATCGACGATATCCAACTGAGTTGTTCGATGTTTTCCCGGCGGATGAGGCGGTTCTCCGACGGAGCTACGAGGTCGCTCGGTCGAGCATGCGGCTACGCCTCGCCCAGCGGCCGTTCGCCGTGAAACTTGCGGATCACATCCAAGATGATCGGCCCTAGATCTTCTGCTTTTCTCGCCCCAATGCCATACACCTCCATCAGCTCTGCGGGCGTGGTGGGATGGCGGCGCGCCAGATCGCGAAGGGTGTTGTCATGGAACACCACGTAGGGGGGCACGCCCCGGGCCCGCGCGACTTCGAGACGACATTGCCGCAGAGCCTCGAACAGCTCTCGGTCAACACCCTTCCAAGTGGTGGGGTCACCCTCGCGGCGGGATCGACGTTGGCCAGGTGTCGGTCGCGGTTGCCGATAGAGCTCGACCGAGAGATTTCCTTTGAGGGCCAGGACACCTTCGTGCGTGAGCTGAAGGACAGGGTAGGCGCCATCAGTTCGCACGAGTAACTGCTGCTCGGTGAGCTGGTCGAGATAGCCGCGGAGTTCCGCTATGGGAACATCGGCCAACAGACCGAACGTGCTCAGCTCCTGATGACGCCGGGTGGTGACCTGATCGGTGGCGCGTCCCCGTAAGACATCGATCACATGCCCCACCCCCCAGCGTTGCCCGAGCCGTACCACCGTCGAGAGGATTTTTTGGGAGACGACGATCGCATCGTCAACCCGTTCCAGTTCCTTCAGACACCAGTCACAAGCCTGACAGCTCTCCTCGTCGTATTGCTGCCCAAAATACTCGACGAGCACGCGATGCCGACATCGGGTGCCCGCCGCGTACCGTTCCATGTCGCGGAGGAGCCGGCGTGCGGTGTCCGAGAGTTCTGCGCTCTGTTCGAGCATCTGACGCCACCGTGCGAAATCAGCCCCGGAATAAAATAGGATGCACTCTGCCTCCAGACCGTCCCGTCCCGCACGACCGGACTCCTGCTGGTAGTGCTCAAGAGACCGTGGGGCGCCAGCATGAATCACATATCGGATGTTGGACCGGTCGATCCCCATGCCAAACGCGACCGTGGCGACCACGACGTCCGCGCGTTCCTCCAGAAAGGCTTCTTGGTGTCGTCGTCGGGTGTCGTCCGGAAGACCGGCATGATACGGCAACGCGTGATGTCCCTGGTCGTCCAGCCAGCTCGCGACGTTCTCGACCTCGCGTCGCGATACGCAATAGATGATGCCGGCTTCGCCACGATGACGGTCAAGCACACGGCGTATCTGTTCCTTGAGTCCGGTGCGGGGCCGGACCCGGTAGATCAGGTTGGGTCGATCAAACGATCCGACCAACACCTCGGGTTCACGAAGTGACAGCTGTTCGACGATGTCGTCTCGAACCTGTTGTGTTGCCGTGGCGGTGAAGGCGTGGATCCCCACGTCCGGGAAGTCGTCTCGCAATCTGGCGAGACGCCGGTACTCTGGGCGAAACTCGTGTCCCCACTGGCTAATACAATGCGCCTCGTCGATCGCCACAAATCGGACACCCCAAGTTGCCAGCCGTGCGCGGAATCCCTCACCCCCCTCTCCCACCAGGCGCTCAGGCGTGACATACAGCAGCCGAAGCCGACTTTCGTCCAGGTCTGTGTACACCTGGCGGCGTTCGTCCGGTGTCAGCGAGCTGTTGAGGGCCGCAGCCTGCACCCCACTTGCGACGAGACCGTCCACCTGGTCCTTCATGAGTGAGACCAGCGGTGACACCACGAGGCCGACGCCGCGGGGAGGAGCCACCAGCGACGGCATTTGAAAACACAATGACTTGCCGCCCCCGGTCGCGAGGACCACGACACTGTCGCGACCCCGAAGATTGGCTTCAATCGCAGCGCGTTGCAGAGGACGAAATTGCCGGTAACCCCAATAGCGAGATAGGAGGTCGAGGAGCGCGGATTCCTCGATGTCTGGGTTCACAGTTGAGACCGGATCGCGGTGAGAGGGCACACCGCACATCATGCAAATCGCTCACCGCGCCGCCCACGCTCGGGTGGGCGGCGTGGGTGAGACCAGCTGTACACACAGTTCGCGGCGGTCGCCCGGGATGTGTCGCCGTTGCGGCGGTGAGCCCCGATCCTCCCGAGCGACAGTGGGCAGACTACTGCGCGGGCCCGAGACCAGCCGCGCGCCGCCAGGCCGTGACCTGCCCCAGGTGGTCCATTTCGTGCGACGTCATGATAAACATCACCATGGCTCCCACGGTTGGGAAGTAGGCCCGCGTGTTCTCGTCCGGATGCTCGGCATTGAGCACGGAGGCGTCGACGCCTGGCAACGCGGCCTTCCAGCTTTCGTGCACCTTTTCGAAGGCCGTCACGACGTCGTCCTTGCTGGGAAAGCCCGCTCGGTCACCACTTGGCGTGCCGCCGGTTTTGAACAATTCGCCCCAGCCCTCGGGGGCCGATGGCTCGATGCCGATCATTTTTCCAACGCTGTTGGCCGACATAACCAGATGTCCAAGACTCCACATCGGATGGTTGACCAAGCCGTTGGGTTGTTCGCACATCCGGTCCTCGGGGATGTCATTGACGAGTCGCTTGGCGAGCGAAAGCTGAAGATCGTACGCATGCAGGATATGAGTGAGCATCGATGAGTGACTCTCCTTGGGTCGCCCTGTGTGTGGTGGCTCGTGACGCAGACCGAGCGATCAGCGAGCCGTATGATTATAGTGCGCTTGCAGAACCGAGCCGCAGTATTCAAACTGGTATGTTTCTCGAAGCGGACGTCTGGAGGTGGAATTGTGACCAGGGGCAAGTGGATGGCGGGCATCACGCTGGTGTTGGCGGTGGCTACTGAGCCGGTCTCGGCGGAGCGGCCCGATTTCTCCGGCATGTGGACACTAGACCTCGAGGCTAGCCAGTTCACGCGGCCCGCCTTCAGTGGCGGTCGGGGCGGTGATGACGTTGGGCGTCTCTTTATCACCCATGCCGCGAACGACTCGGTCATCATCGGCGCCGAGACAAACGGTCTCAAGGCATGGTCCTTCACCCCGGGTCGTGAGCAGACCATCCCGGTCGGGCGTGATACCACCATGCAGGCGACGTCACGATGGGACGGTGGGAACCTGGTCGCGGAGGGTACGATGGGAGACATGACCATGAGAGAGGTCATGTCTCTGAGCGCGGACGGGGTCACGCTCACCGTCCACGTGACTACTGGAACCCCCGACGGGGAGCGACACAATCGGCTCGTGTATCGGCTCAACCAGCCGGTTGGTGATTGCAAGGCCTGGGCGATGCCCTGCAAGGACTTTCCGCAGGAGGTGCCGTCGAGATGAAACGAATCCAGACCGGGTGGCTGCGGATCCTGATCGTGGCTTTGGTGAGCGGGCTCGGTGACCCGGTTGGCGCGCAGGAAGGCGAGTGGCGCCAGTGGGCTGGGCCCAACGGGGATTTCTTCTCGGAGACGACTGGTCTCGCCGAGAGTTGGCCGGATGGTGGCCCAGCCGAGTTGTGGAGTCGACCGCTCGGGGCTGGACATACCTCCATCCTGGTGGCCGATGGTCGGCTGTTCACGATGTATCGGGTGTCTCATGGGGTGGGTGGTGGGTCGCCGTGGACCCCGAGCGACACCGTCATCGCCATGGATGAGACGACCGGCGAGACCCTGTGGGAATATACCTATCCCTCCAAGAATCAAGATTTTGACCAAGGAGCGGGACCGCATGCGACGCCGTTGCTCACCGGCGGCAGGTTGTTCACGATGGGGAGCAACAAGGAGCTACACGTTTTCAATCCGGAGACCGGCGATCTGCTCTGGTCAAGAGACCTCATTACGGACTTTGGTGCGCCCCCGCTTCTCATTCGGTCAATGATCAAGCCCGGGTCGGGTATGAGTCCGACCCCCTACAAGGACACGATTCTGCTTCAGGTCGGTGGACCCGGCCAGGCGGTGATGGCACTGCGCCAAGACGACGGCGACGTGGTGTGGAAGAGCGGGAGCTTTCTCGTGTCGCATGCGCCGGTCGGGCTGATCTCGGTTGATGGGCGTCAGCACGCGGTCGTGTTCGCGGGTCAGGCCGTGTTTGGTCTGGACCCCGACACGGGACGGGTGCTCTGGGGCCACCCACACGACGCGGGGAATGACTTCAACTTCCAGATCCCGTTGTATGACAAAGAACGCCGAGTGCTGTTCTTCTCGTCCGGGTATATCGGTGGAAGTCAAGCGATCCGGTTGGTGCCGGATGGCGACGTCGTGCACACGGAGCTGCTGTGGAGCGACCGACAGCTACGATTCACCTTTCTTAACGTGTTGAAGATCGGTGAGTTCATCTACGGGACCAACGGACAGGGGGCGACCGCCATCCTCACCGCGACGCATATGGAATCAGGGGAAACCGCGTGGCGGGAGCGCGGATTCAGTCGCGCCACGATGCTATACGCCGACGGCAAAGCGATCGTGATGGAAGAGGACGGCGATCTCTCGTTGGTGAGGCTGAGCCCGAGCGGTCTTGAGATATTGGCTTCGACTCCACTGTTCAATACGAGAACCTGGACGGTGCCAACACTGGTCGGAACAACGCTGTATGCGCGTGACCGGGAGCGCATCGTGGCGCTCGATCTGGGTCAGCGATAGCCGGGGAGGCTCGCGGCACCGAGCGGCTAGACCGTTAGATAGTCCGCCGCACCGGTGCTGTCACCGACCGTTTTGACCTCGACTCCCATGTGGTCGAGCATCGTGACCCAGAGATTCGCCATGGGTGTCTCCGGGGCGTAGGCAACGTGATGCCCCGGCGTGATACGACCACCTGCGCGTCCGGCCAGCAGGGTTGGGAGGTCGTGGTGGAGATGGCGATTTCCGTCGGAGATGCCGCCGCCATACACCACCATCGAGTGGTCGAGCAGAGAGCCGTTTCCCTCGGCGGTCGCTGACAGCCGATCCAACAAGTGGGCAAACTGCTGGACATGGAAGCGGTTGATCTCGGTGATCTTCTCGATCTTCTCCCCGTCACCCCGATGATGCGTGAGTCCGTGATGTGCCTCGTGGACCCCGGCCTCTGGATACACCTTGTTGCTGAGCTCCAACGCGATCATGCACGTGATGATGCGTGTGACGTCAGCTTGAAACGCGACGGTCATCAGGTCGAACATGAGACGCGCGTGGTCCACAAAGCTCTGTGGCACCCCCGGTCGGGGGCGAGGCAGGTCAGGTTCGACGGTCGTGTCCTCGGCCTCGATGATCCGCTTCTCGATGTCGCGCACCGAGAACAGGTACTCGTCGAGTTTGTGCCGGTCGGTGCCGCCCAGCGACGTTCGTAGGCTTCTGGCTTCGTCGAGCACCAGATCCAGAACACTCTGGTCGTAGCGAGCCCGCCGCGCCCGTCGCACCGGGTCCGGGTCGAGACTCGCGGGCCCGAACAACCGTTCGAACACGGCCCGAGGACTGACCTCCTGAGGCATCGGCGAGGACGGCGTCCGCCACGAGATCGTGTTGCTGTAGGCACAGCTGTACCCGCTGTCGCAGTTTCCGCCGAAGAGGCCCTCCTCGCACCCGAGCTCGAGCGACGCGAGCCGGGTTTGTGCCCCGAGCTGACGAGCCGCGATCTGGTCCATCGAGACGCCGGCCTGGATGTCCGCACCGTAGGTTTTCTTTGGATGCACGCCGGTGAGATAGCTCGCCCCTGCCCGCGCATGGTCGCCCGGTCCATCGCCCAGGGCTCGTCCCCCGTTGTCGGTGAGACCCGACAGGATCGAGAACTGGTCGCGGTAGGCCGTCACGGGCTGCAAGATTCGAGGAAGCTCCTGCGGCAGCGGGAACGACTCGACTGCGCCCGCCGCGTCGAGCGCGTTCGTCGGGCGCCATCCGTCCATGATGATGCCGTTCGGTACATAGACAATGGCCATACGGGTCGGCGTGGCGGCCTGTATGACGGCCGCGCGGGAGAAGGCCGGCACCATGGCGTCGAGAAACGGCAAGGCGACCGTCGCCCCCAGCCCTTTCAGCAGCGCTCGTCTCGGCAGATGTTTCGTTGATGTCATGGGGCAATGTCCTCTAGCCGCCTGTAGAAAAAGCCCCGCTGCATCCGAGCGGCGCTGAATCCCGCCTGGACAGCGTTACTTCTCGGTCGAAAATGCTCAAGTTACTCCGTCGTCGCGTTTTGCCAGCCGGGCTCATCGTCTGCTCTCGGTGCGACGGGGGGGGCTACCAGGGTTCGCCAGTCGTCGCATGCGAAACGGGTCGCTGTGCACGATGGCGCGCACGAGGCTCGAGAACCGATGGTCAGATGCGACCAGACTCTGTTGGATTGTACTCACGGCCGTAGCGTCATAGGGCTCAAGCCCCCGACCCACGGCATAGGTCAGCAGTTTTTTCACGAGGTTGCGCGTGAAGGCGTCTTGACGGGTTTTGAGGACCGCCCTGAGCTCGGCTGGCCCCCGAAAAGTCGTGCCATCGGGGAGTGTCCCCGAGTCGTCAATCTCAAACGTCCCGTCATGGGTGCGCCAGGCTCCGGCCGCGTCGTAGCGTTCGAGCCCAAAGCCCAACGGGTCGATCTGGTCGTGGCAGACCGCGCAGGTTGGATTTGCGCGGTGTTGCTCGAGCTGATCACGAAGCGACCCCACGATGCCGACCGCGGCTTCGTCAAGGGCGGGCACGTCGTCCGGCGGGTCAGGCGGCGGTGCGTCGAGGAGGTTCTCGAGCACCCACTTACCTCTGATCACCGGGGAGGTGCGGGTGGGATAGGACGACACCGTCAAGATACTGGCGTGACCGAGCAGACCGCCTCGCTGATCTCCCGTGAGTGTCACTCGCTGGAAGGCTTCGCCGGTGACCCCGCCGATTCCGTAGTGGTGGGCCAGAGGGCCGTTCAGGAAGGTGAACGGTGCGTCGAGGAGATCGAAAACACTGCGATCTTCGTGGATGATTGCCTCGAGAAACAGCTCGGTTTCTCGGCGCATCGCATCACGGAGTTCGTCGTCGACGGTCGGAAAGCGGTCCGGATCGGGTTTCACGCGGTCCAGATTGCGAAGCTGGAGCCACTGGGCCGCGAACGTATCGACTAGGGCCGTCGACCTGGGGTCGGCGAGCATCCGCCGGACCTGGGTGTCGAGGATGTCCGGGCGACTGATCTGGCCGTCGTCCGCCAGCCGGAACAGCTCATCATCCGGCATGTCCGCCCAGAGGAAATAGGATAGCCTCGTGGCGAGCTCGTGGTCGTTTATGGTGTGTGACTCGACACTACTCGTGGTCGGGTCGCGCTCAATGCGGAACAAGAAATGCGGCGAGAGCAATACGGCCTGTATCGCGACCCGGATACCCTCCTCGAGCGAGTCTCCCTCCTGTTGGACACTTGTAACCAGTGCCGTGAGCCGGTCGATTTCGTTCGTGGTGGGCGGACGTCGATAGGCCCGTCTGGCCAGGCTGGTGGCGATTTCACCGGCACAGCTTTCCTGATGCTCTCCCGGCCGGTGGCGACAGATAAACACCTTGTCGTAGCTGTCCGGGGGCTCCGAGCTCGGGGTAAATGGACCGACAATGTCGAGGTAGTCGATGTAGAGAATTCGTCGGCCGTCCGGGAGGACGTTCTCGCGCGGGTCCACGAGGTTGGCGACGTGGGGATACGACACCCGAAACGTGTGCTCGCCCG
Source organism: Acidobacteriota bacterium (assembly GCA_036336225.1). Classification (GTDB taxonomy): domain Bacteria; phylum Acidobacteriota; class Vicinamibacteria; order Vicinamibacterales; family UBA8438; genus JAJEEA01. The sequence continues at coordinate 12,004 of JAYZGM010000272.1, forward strand.
CCTCGACCCGAAGACGAGTGATGACTTCACCACGTTCATAACCGAACGCATTGACCCCCTCGATGATGGTCTCGTTAAAGACGTCACTGTCGAGGGTGGCGATGACGGACACGGGAGGTGCGGCTCGCCGCATTTCCTCCATGAATCGATCGAGCTCGGCCGGCGTGTCCGGCGGACCGGGTCGTTGCCGCTGGGGTCTGGGTGGGCGGCGCCGATAATTCGCCACGCGAAACCGCAGCTCATACTCGGCGGTCCACGGAAACAGGTGCGTCCCGTAGAGTGCGCCTCGCATGGAATATGGGAGGGTGTCGGCGTCGTCGAGGCTCCCGGTGGCATCGTGCGACCGGCGGGCCATGTAGTGAGCGAGCTGGATTGGCTCGCCCGGCAACGCCGTACCGAACACCGCCTCGTGCGACAGACGACGCGCCGCTTCCACATACTTTTCCATCAGGAGTGGTGACAGTGACAACACGTCTCCGTTGTTGTCGAATCCGTAGCCGGAATCGTCTACCGGAAACTCGTTGGCCGGGCGGGAGTAGATACCGAGCAGGCTTCGAACCGTGTTGTTGTACTCGACCCGGTTGAGTCGCCGCGTTGTCACGTGGCCGGGATCAGGCTGCCTACTGGTGCTCGTGCGGCCGACTCGCGCGTCGACCCAGCGTGTCACCGCCACGACGTCCTCTTCCCTGGGCGCCGGGCGACCGGCGGGTGGCATCTCGCCGGACCGGAGTCTCTCGGCGACCTGGGTCCAGACGTCGGGACCTGCCGCGTTGACTCTGCCGTCTAGGACCGAGTCAAAGCTCAGGGCGGCCGTCGCTAATTGATCGTTGTGACACGCGCTGCAGTAGGCGGCCAGTAATGGCCGAACGTGCTCGTCGAATTCCGAGGCGACCGGGTGGGTCTCAGTCTGGGCGAGAAGCACTGGCGCCGTCAGTAGTGCGATCGGAGCCAGTACGACGACGGCCCAACCTGACGCGGTTTGCCCGTGTGTCCGTGTTGTCATGTCGCCGCTCATGCCCCGCCTCGAGATTCGCAGGCCTGTCATTTTCGCCCCGAGTATAACGGCTCGGTGGGTGATCCTCGCGGAGGCTCGCTGTATTCCGACGGTGTGCGTATGTTTACCGTTGAAACCGCCCCGGGGGGCCGGGTTTTCCGTCACGGTCGTTCTTCAGAAGAGACCACAGGCAGAACCCGTACAGAGTGTTTCCCAATCTGGTCACCGATGAGACGCGGTTTGCGGCAAGACCGGCGCGAGCAAACATATCAGCGCCTGGATCACGATTGCCGGGCTACTGCGCGTCTTCGATGTGCACGAGACGCTGCCGGCGGCGACCCGGGCGTATCAACGAATGCAGCGCTGCCTCAGACCGATCGCGATCTGAGGCGACGGTGCCAGCAGCGCGATTAGCGATTCGCTCTCTGGCGGTCGAGCAGCTCGACGTCGAAGGTAAACGACAGCGGCACTGACACCGGGTCAAAGCACAGCTCGTCGTCACAGGCCTGATAGTCGAACGTGCCGACGATGGTCAGTGTGTCGAGCTGGGCCAGGGCTTCCTCGGTTTCCGGTGTACCGGCCACCACAGCCTCCTGTAGCAGCGTGAACGGTTGCTGGTAAACAGGAACGCGCTCGTCGAGCGGCTCGAAGTGGTAAATCTCTGATTCCGGGAACTCGACCGGCTCGAATCGAACGTGTGGGACCGGGTCCAGCGTCAATCCAATCACACGGTATCCCATCTCCTCGGCGCCTGGTGCGTAGACGTGAATGTCAGGATTGGGCTCCACCTCGACCGCCATGGAGAACCGCGTGCCAACGGTGATGTCCGGGTTGCTGGCAAACGCCGTGAACGTCATGTGGGCGGTTGAGCCCTCGACCGCGGCGATGGGGGACAACCCTTCCCCCAGTTTGAGCATGACGTTGGCGGCCGTGTTTCGCTCGCGATAGAACTCTTCGAAGAACCGTGCGGTCACGCGGCCGGTACCGTCCAGCATGAACGTGCCCGGGTATGGGGTTCCCACAATGTTCGAGCTCGCGCCAAACACCGACACATATTTCGCCACATCGGCAATCACGTCCGGGTTGTCCTTGTTCGGACCTTGTGCCTCGGCGGCGACGGTATTCAGGATGCCAAACTCGGTGATCACGGCCGAGTCGTCATCGGCCAAAAGCGGAAAGGTGATGCCACGCCGGCGGCTGAAATCGGCCAGGACCTCCTGGGAGTCGTAGCTGACGGCGGCGACACCGAGCCCCTTCGCACGAAGCTCTTCGAGACGGCCTTGCAGCTCCACGAGCTGCGCTTTGCAATACGGTCACCAGTCGGCGGAGCGATGAAACAACAGAATCGCTCCGTTTGGTCCCAGGATGGAGTCTCGTGTCTGGATTCGCCCGTTCTGGTCGGACAGACTGAAATCGGGAACTTGCTCCCCGACTTGGGGTCCGAGTGACGCGACATCGATGGGGGTTCTCTCCTGCATGGCTTGGGATGGGATGCCAAGCACGGCGAGAGACAAGGCTCCCGCTAGCAGGAAACGACATAAATAGTGTCTCATGACCCGGATCCTACCATGTGCGTTGTCGACCGTTGTCGGCCTGGCAGACGACGACGAGACCGATGACCGGGTCCCCGTATTCATAGCGGAGGACCTGCTCTTTTAGTCGGAGGAGTGTGAGACCCGAGGCGGACACGACCTCCTTCACGTGCTTCGGGTGGTGGGTGAAACGACCCGAGTCCGAGAGCTGAAATGGATAGGTGTCGCCGCGCTCGACCGTCAAGCCAATCACCCCGTTCGGCTCGAGAAACCGGGTGGCTGGGTCCACAACTTGGTCAAGATCGGCGAAGTAGATGAGTGAATCGCACGCGATGATGACGTCATACCGTTCGGGTCGATCCACAGAGAGCCATGCCGTAATCTCAGCCGTATCGAGCCGGTCATACACGCACCGCGCGCGGGCGCGCGCCACCATCTCGGGTGAGAGGTCCACGCCAACCAGACACTCGGTGTCATGACGCCAGGCGTCGCCGCTCAATCCCGTTCCACATCCCAAGTCGAGAAGCGCCCGGGCCCGCCCGCCGCGCACCGACGCTGTCGCCTGTCGTAGCGCCGTGGGGGCGAGCTGGGCCGCCAGAGACTGACACACATACGCAGCCAGCACGAGGTCGCGGTCCTGGAGATCGTCGGCTGATCGGGCGAGAGTGGCGGCATCTGGTGGGTTGGGTAGATCCGTCGATGCCGCGTCGGCGATCAATTTCTCGCGAATCGCGGTGTCTAGCCAGTCGACAGAGGCCGAGAGGTTGTCGTCCACAAGGTTCGAGAGATCGTCTCTGAGCTGCGCCAGACTCCGGGTCCCGTCGCACAGCTCAGTGACCAGCGCCGCTGGGGTATTGAGACGGTAGAGACGACCGCGATGCATGTCATACGCGAGATACCCATCGGTTGCCGACGCAAGCACTACGTTGGGATTAAGAGTGAGCATCGATGGGACCAGCCTGTCGAGATCGAGTGAAGGCCCGCGACCACATGGTGTTCATCGAGACCCGTGGCCGCAGGCCCCCATGTTGCCGCACGAAGAATGTGGGACCCCGAGCGAGAAGCTCAGGGCCCCGAACGAAGAGCACGGAGCTGTCTACTCGTCCCGTTGTCGACCGTTTCCTCTCCCAAAACCGCCTTCCGGCCGGTTGCCCTTACCCCGGCCTTTGCCAGTCCCATCGCCCGGCCGATTCCCTTTCGCTCGGCCTTTTCCTCCTCCTCCACCGGGACGACCCCCCTTTCCGCGGCCGCGTTGCGGTTCCTCCGCCGCAACCAGGGTCAGGGTCGGTAGCATGGCGAGCGCGCCGGTGCGGGCGAGGAGGTGCCGGAGAACCTCTCGTCGGCCGGTCGGCACGTCTTCCAAGAGTCGTTACAGTTTGTTGGTTTGTGTCTTGGACACAGGATTCCCACCATGCGACGGGTTGGTTCCGTCGCCTGAGCGCACGACGCTGGCCTTCGGTCGCAGCCGTGTCACCGCTTCCTGTTGTCAGGATGGACCGGCGTGGAGACCGAATTATTCCCGGCCTGCTCGCTTTTTCGAGCGATACAGGTCTGTTAGGTATCTTCCGAGCGCGCTTCGACGTAGGTCGTCTCCGCGCCGTCGTCACGCTCGACCGTAAGGGTGATAGGACGACAACAGATTTGGCAGTCTTCGATGTATTCCTGGCGGCGCACCGACACATCGATCGCGATGGTGAGCGGTTCGCCACAGTAGGGGCAGGTAATCGTCTGGGTATCCATCGAACGAATGAGCGGGGAGTGATGAGTGCCGAGCCTGGACAGGATAGCCACCGGTACCCGGGAGTTCAGCGTCGGTGCCTCGGTTAGGAGCCGGTGATTATAATGCGCCCCGGAGGAAGACCCTTATGCGAACCGTTCAGAAGCTGACGCTTGATGATGCGCGTGTAATGATGGAAGCGGCCGAGGCCAAGGCGCGTGAAATCGGTGTCGACATGGATATTGCCATCACCGACGACAACGGTAGTCTCCTGATGTTCCATCGGATGGATGGGGGACGCATCACGAGTATCGATGTTGCCATCTCTAAGGCGTTCACGGCGGCAGCGGCCCGCAAGTCAACCCGAGCTTACGGCGAGGTCGGGGGGCCCGGTGGTCCGGCGTTCGGCATCCACGTGAGCAACCAAGGTCGATTCATGATCGTCGCCGGTGGGCTCCCGGTGTTTGTCAACGACGAGATCGTCGGTGGGGTCGGTTGTAGCTCAGGGAGTCCAGATCAGGACGAGGTCGTGGCTCAGGCTGGTGTCGACGCCTTGCTTGCCAACCTTGCCCGGTAGACGCGTCAAGGCTGCTGGGCTCGCCCGGCTTCCACGAGCTCCATGAAGTCGATCCCGAGATCTTCGCCGAGCGTGGTGTCGGCGCCGAGTTGCGCCAGGATTTCGCCGGTCTCCTTGTGGGTATAGAAGGAGCCCGATCGATATTCCCCTTCGGCCGCGATCATCCATGGGGTCTGACCCCGCAGGTTGATTGCGTCGATGTCGGCGCCGCGGTCAACGAGATAAGGGACCAACAGCGTTCCACCGAGGTAGACGGCGCCATGGAGCGTCGTCTGCTGGTATTTGTTCGTGGCGCTGATGTCGAGCCCGAGCTCCAGGAGATACTCAATCGTGGCGAGCGCCGATTCCTGCAGCGGGAGGTTGTCGCCAAACCACCGCAGACCATACTTGTCCGCACCCTCCACGTAGTCCGCGCCGGCGGCCACCATGAGCGCGGTCGTTCCGTCGTCTACCGTGGCGAACGGATCCCCCCCCCCCTCTCTCAGCCGGTCCATGATCTCCAAGTCGTTGAAGCTGGCGGCGAGGAAGAATGGCGTGGCTCCGATATTGGAGGGCGTCAACCCGTTGTTTTGCGTGATCCGTCGCGACACGAATGGCAAGCGTTTCTCGAGACGGGGATTCGGCTCGGCGCCGCGCTCCAGAAGCGCCGAGACGACTTTGGGCATGCGACGTTGGACCGCGGCATGCAGGGCGGTCCGGCCCGCCCCGTCGTGATTCGGGTCCGCCCCATGCTCCAGCAGATACAACGCGACGTCCGGGTTGTTGCTATCAATGGCAACGAGCAGCGCGGCGGCCTCCGTATCGGGGACGTAAAGCGTGCGCGCGTTCGTATTGCCTCCGATGCCATCCGGTGCGGATTCGTTCACATCGGCCCCGGCCTGGAGCAGGAGTGTCGTGGTTTCGAGGTTGCCCTGCTGGGCCGCGAACAGCAGCGGTGTGAAGCGGTTGGTCGACCGGGCCGATGCCGCAGCGCCGATCTCGAGCAGCACCCGCGCGACTCTCGTGTGGTTCTCAGCGATCGCCAGCATGAGGGCCGTTTGTCCGAGCGCGGCCTCGGAGAGGTTGGGGTCTGCCCCGTGGGCGAGTAGGGTCCGGACGACATCGAGACTGCCGACCCTGGCTGAGGTCATCAGGGGTGTTTCGCCGTTGGCTCTTACTGCGTTGACGTCCGCTCCCGCTGCAAGTAGTGTCCGCACCGCAGAGAGACTGCCATTCAGACAAGCCAGTGATAGCGGCGTCACGCCGTGATCGTCTGCAAGATTGGGGTCCGCGCCGGCGATGAGAAGCGTGGTGAGCAGACCGCCTGCGTCGCGGTGAGCGGCCCAGTGCAACGCGGTCGTCCCGTCCCCGTATCGTGTGTCGACGTCGACCCCTTCTTTGAGGAGCGTCACGACTGTTGCGTGATCAGTGCGTCGGGCCGCCGAGATGAGCTCGAGAGGATCGCCAGCGGTTTGGGCCGACCCATTCGTGGCCACGCTCACGGTGGCCAGCGCGACCATGATCATGCTTGCGGTCAGGTTCTTGCGTGACATCAGTGTGTGCCTCGTGTACCGATCCTCGGACGCGTCGCCATCGGTGCCGTAACGCGTCGCTTGACTACGTTGAACGACCTTCATGATAATGCAGTCGGTACGGAATCAATACACATCGCCATTTACAACTATGTGTTACCGCAACTTGGCCGGTCTCGGTTTCGTCGTCTTTGCTGCCATGGCCACGACGGTCGCTGGACAGACGCTCGAAGAAGATCGCGTATTGCTCAACCGGTTTTGTGTGGCGTGTCACAACGACCGCACGCTTGCGGCCGGGCTGAGCTTGCAGTCGATTGATGTGGCGGCGGTGGGTCATCGCTCCGAGGACCTCGAGCTTTGGGAAAAGGTGATTCGCAAGCTTCGGACGAGGGCCATGCCGCCGCCGGGGCGGCCGCGTCCCACCGAAGCAGACTACGAAGGTTTCGCCCGGCGTCTTGAGATCGCCATCGATATGCAAGCCGACGCCACGCCAAATCCCGGACGACGGCCGGCGGTGCATCGCCTCAATCGAGCAGAGTATGCGAATGCGATTCGCGATCTCCTCGCACTCGAAATCGACAGCTCGACGTTGCTTCCGGCGGATGACTCGGGCTATGGGTTCGACAACATCGCCGACGTCCTCTCAATCTCGCCGATGTTGACCGAACGGTATCTCTCCGCGGCTCGGAAGGTCAGCCGTCTGGCCGTGGGCGCCGTGTCGCTGTCGCCCTCGACGGACATCTTTGCTGTGGATAAGTATCTTCGCCAAGACGTTCGGGTGAGTGACGATCTCCCTTTCGGGTCTCGGGGTGGTCTTGCCGTGCGTCACACCTTCCCGGTCGATGGGGAGTATTTCGTCAAGATCTACCTGCTGCGGACCTATGACGGCCGGGTCCGTGGCCTCGTCAGTCCGCATCCGCTCGAAGTGCGACTCGATGGCCGGTTGATCGAGACTCTCAGTGTGGGTGGTCCGATAGAGGACGCTGAAGGCAACCCGCAACGGCGCGACTACCGAAACGCTCCCGACGACGGGCAGGAGGTTCGCTTCGACGCCTTGGCTGGCCCGCACATGCTCTCGATTAGCTTTGTCGACCAGGCTGCCGTGCTCGAGGGGATGCAGCGGCCCCACTACGCGGTGACGAGTTACGAGTATGCCGGTGATCAGTCGGTAGAGCCGGCCATCAGTCGGGTCGAGCTCCGTGGACCGTACAACGTCAGCGGCCGTGGAGACACGCCAAGCCGGCGCGCCATTTTTACCTGCCGACCACCGGTCGAGGCGCCGGCCTCTGGTGCCGAAGAGGTCGCGTGTGCGCGGGAGATCCTGGGCGGGCTTGCGCGCCGAGGCTTCCGCCGGCCGGTTACCGACGAGGATGTGGAGATGCTCCTCGGCTTCTTTCATATGGGGCGTGAGGATCGGGACTTCGACGCCGGTATCGAGATGGCGTTACGACGCGTGTTGGTGAGCCCGGATTTTCTGTTTCGACGGGAGCGGGATCCGGACGATGTGGGATCGGGCGAGCCCTATCGGATCACCGACCACGAGCTCGCGGCGCGCCTCTCGTTCTTCCTGTGGAGCAGTATCCCGGACGATGAGCTACTCGATCTGGCTGCGCGCGGGGAGCTGCGCGCGCCCGGTGTTCTCCAGTCACAGGTGGCTCGCATGCTGGCCGATCCGCGGGCGCGCGCGCTGGTCGATAACTTTGGCGGGCAGTGGCTCTATCTCCGCAACATGGCGTTGGTGGCGCCGGACCCATACGCGTTCGCCGATTTCGACGCCAATCTTCGAGAGGCGATGGCGCGAGAGATGGAGCTCTTTCTCAGTAGCCAGATTCAAGAAGACCAGAGTGTGCTCGGGCTCCTGACCTCGGACAAGACCTTTGTCAATCAACGTCTTGCCGACCACTACGGCGTTCCGAACGTTTATGGCAATCACTTCCGCCGAATCTCATTGGACGACGATCTGGCGATACGACGCGGCATTCTGGGAAAGGGTAGTCTGCTGACCGTCACGTCCTACGCCCACCGCACATCACCGGTCGTGCGAGGCAAGTGGCTGCTGGAGAACATTCTTGGGACGCCACCGCCACCACCGCCCCCTGACGTCCCGGCCCTCAGCGAAAATGACGACAATGATGAGCCACCCCGGTCGGTGCGGGAGCGGTTGGAGGTGCATCGGGCGAATCCTGCGTGCGCTGCCTGTCATCGGGTCATGGACCCGCTTGGGTTCGCGCTAGAGAACTTCGACGCCATCGGGCGCTGGCGGGACACGAGCGAGGCGGGCACGCCGATCGATGCCGGTGGGGAGCTGGCAGACGGGACACCGGTGGACGGCCCCGGGTCACTGGCGGCCGCGCTGCTCAAGCGGCCCGACAGTTTTGTTACCACCGTGACCGAAAAACTGCTTACCTACGGGCTTGGACGCGGTGTAGAGTACTTTGACGCGCCGGCGGTGCGTCGTATTGTTCGGGAAGCTGCGGACGACAACTATCGATGGTCGGCGATCATTGCGGGCATCGCTCGTAGTGTGCCGTTTCAGATGAGGAGAAGTCCCGCGTCATGATCATCACCAAGATGGCACTGCCACGGCGGACGTTCTTGAAAGGCGTGGGTGCGACCCTGGCCCTACCCCTGCTTGACGGAATGGTGCCGGCACTGTCGGCCATGCGGAACACCGCGGCGCGACCCACGTCGCGGCTGTATGTGGCGTATGTGCCCAACGGCATCATCATGGACACTTGGACCCCCGCGCATGAGGGGACCGACTTTGTTCTCCCGCAGACGCTGACCCCGCTTCAGCCATTCAAGGATCGGGTGACGGTGGTGAGCGGTCTGGCCAGTGCTCCGATGTTTCCCTTGCCCGGGGAGGGTACCGGTGACCACGTCCGAGCCGCGGCGGCGTTCCTGACCGGTGTGCATCCGAAGAAGACGGAAGGTCCGGACATTCGTGGCGGCACGTCGATGGACCAGATTGCGGCCGCCAAGATCGGGCAGGAGACACAGCTGACCTCGCTTGAGCTGGCGCTCGATCCCAATGAGCTGATTGGGGCCTGCGAGGCTGGGTGGAGCTGCGCGTACGCCAATACGCTCTCCTGGCGAAACCCGACCACTCCGCTGCCGATGGAGAACCAGCCTCGTGCGGTCTTTGAGCGCCTTTTTGGCGACACCGATGATACCAGTCAGGCGGCCCGTCTCGCCCGGATTCAGGAGGACAAGAGCATTCTCGACTCGCTGGTGCATGAGGTCGACAATTTCCGGAGCACGCTCGCTCCCGCCGACCGCGACAAGGTGAATCAGTATCTTGACGCCATCCGTGACATCGAACGGCGTATCCAGCTCGCCGAGGCGCAGAGTTATATCGAGCTTCCGGAGTTGTCGCGTCCGACCGGGGGAATCCCGGACACGTTCGCCGAGCATGCCCGTCTGATGTTTGACCTACAGGTGCTGGCCTTGCAGACCGATATGACGCGGATCATCACCTTCATGATGTCGCGCGAGGTGAGCCCCCGGACGTATCCAGAGCTCGGGATTCCGGATCCCCATCACGGGCTGTCACACCATCAGAACAACCCGGTCCAGATCGAGAAGCTCACCAAGGTGAACCTGCACCACATGGAGCAGTTCGCGTATTTCCTCGGCCGCCTCGAGTCCACGCCTGACGGCGATGGCTCGCTCCTCGACTCGATGACGATGCTGTATGGAAGCGGGATCAGCGACTCGAATCAGCACCTGCACGTGAATCTGCCGGTCGTGCTGTTGGGCGCCAATGGCGGGCGTCACCTGCGAGTGAAGGAGGAGACACCGCTCACGAATCTCCAGCTGAGCGTGCTGGAGAGGGTTGGCGTGCCGACCGACCAGCTTGGCGATAGCACGGGCGAGCTGAAGCACCTGTCGGACGTATAGACTGCGACAGCAGGCGAGCGAGACGATTGGGCCGCCGAGTGACGCGTTACGTTACTCGGCGGCTTTCTTGTTGTACGGCCACTCTCGCCCAGCCGCGACCTTAGTGGTGGTGATGGTGATAGGCCTCGTGCTCGGCGTGTGCTTTGTCCCGCTGGATCTTCTTGGCCTTCTGTCTGGCCAGGCCCAAATTGCGCTGGCGTGTGCCGTCTGAGCTCACCGACGAGATCGAGAGTAGTTTCTCGAGGTCGTCGCTTTGGCACGCCGGACACGTGGGAGCCGCCGTGTCGGTCGGCAGGACGAGCCGCTCGAACTGGTCATGACAGGCGCGGCATTCATACTCGTAGATAGGCATCTCCAACCTCACCGATGCGTGATGACGATTAGACTGTTTCGATCTGTTTCTGGGGAGACGTTTTGAGGGCCCTCAGCTTTGCGCGAGCCAGCAGGAGCCAATGTGGGCATTTTGAGGTGTCCGCGTAGAGCCTTTCGCAATCGTCGCACCGGACACACTCGGTCATGACGATCTCGGGGCCTCGGATTGCGCCCCATTCACACGCCTTCTCACAGATCTTGCACGTGCTGCACTCAGACCACCGCTTGATCCGAAACACCGTCAGCTTAGACAACAATCCGAGAAACGCGCCGACCGGGCACAGAAAACGGCAATAGAGATTGCGCACAAAGACGGTGGTCACGAGTAAGACGGCAAGCCCGAGCCACATGCCGGTCGAGGCGCGTCGCGTAAACATCCAGAACGGTTCGACATAGCGAAACGCCGGGATGTCGGCCGTGAACAGGAAATACAGAAGGGTGGCGGCGAGCAAGCCGTATTTGATGAGAGAAGCCCGTTGTTCGAGCCGCGTGGGAATCTCTACCCGCAGACGCGCCGGCACGACACGGTCGATCAACTGGGTCATGGCGCCAAACGCACAGACCCGACCACAGTAGAGACGCCCCCAGAGGATGGTGGACACCACCGTGAATCCAGCAAACAGATACCACGCCAGGCTATACCGGAAGACCGGCATGTTCCCGGTTATGAGTCCGTAGATGTTG
>JAYZGM010000273.1:0-7439 GCA_036336225.1 Acidobacteriota bacterium
GTTCGAACGAGGAATGGCGGAGTAGCTCGACGAGGTCGAGGTCATTGCCACCGACCCCGAGGCGCCGACCTTCGAGAACGGCGATCATTTCCGTCGCATGCTGCTCTCAAAGGGAGGCAGTCGGGACGTGATGGGGCTCTACCGAGACTTCAGGGGGGCGACCCCGACATTCGTCACCTGTTGGTGCGACGCGGGCTACACTAGCGTCGCGTCTGAACGGGGGCGTGGATCCCGACGGCCAAATTTGCGGCCCCTCTCGCTGTGTCCGTCGCGTGCCGCGCCCGCGATGTATGCCGGGAGCCGCAATCGGAACCACACTACAACAGCCCGACGAGCGGGCCGATCGTGACCAGGAGCACCGTCATGACAGCGACCCAGGCCACGCTGATGATCGTGCCCGGAACCAGCATGTCGAACATGCGGTAATAGCCCCGGCTGTAGGTGACCAGGGGGACGGCGTCGAGCGGAAGCAGGAAGGCACACGAGGCGGTAAAAATTACTGGGAGCGCGTAGAGGGCCGGGTTCACGCCGGCCGCGGCGCCAATCACCATGATCGGTGGAATCATGACGGCGTTGATCACCGGCGCGATCGGCAGCATCAGGTGAATCACGACTGTAAACGCGCTCACGGTCGCAATCACCGCTACCGCGCCCCAGTCTTGGAGCCCGCCGAACACAGTTTCGGCCAGCCAGGTCGCGAGTCCGGTCTGCGAGGACGCTTGCCCGAGCGAGGTGACTCCGCCGATCACCATCAACGTGTCCCACCCGGTGGCATGCTGCACCTCTCGCCAGGTAAACAGCCCGAGTCCAGGGAGGAACATCACTATCGCGCCAACGACGGCGACGAGGAAGGTGTCGAGCACCGGGAACCAGGTGCTCGCGACCCAGAATGTCATCATGGTGCTCATGATGCCGAGCACCTTCCATTCATTTGGGCTCACCCGTCCCATCTCCCGGCGCTCTTCGTGGACGTCCTCGAGGTCACCGATTGAGTCGATTTCCGGTGGAAACACCCTGACCAGCACCCAGGCGGAAAGGGGTAACAGCACCGCGACCATCGGCAGCCCGATCGCCATCCAGTGAAGAAACGGGACCCGTGCTCCCCCGTTCTGTTCGATCATCACGAGTCCCAGCAGGTTGATGGAGCTGCCGGCTGGGGTTCCGATACCGCCGATCAAGGCCGCGATCGGGATCCCGATCATGATTGCCCGGCCGAATTGCGAGCCTGGCTTCAACCGGAGCTTGTCCAAGATGCCCACTGCGATCGCCATGAAGATGGCGGCGGCCGGGACGTCAGAGACAATCAGAGAAATTAGTCCGGTGCCGATCACGAACACGTAGACGCCACGTGTCGCGTCCGTGCCTGCTTTGGCGATCATCCAGAGCGCAAATCGACGGGCCAGCCCGGTCTTCACCCAGGCGAAGGCGATTGTGAACATCACCAGGACAAAGAAGAACACGCTGCTCATAAAGTTTGCGGCGGCAGCGCCAAAGATGGCCCCGGTCGTCGGGGGGCGTCCGCTCGTGACCAGCGCTGTCAGTCCGAAGAGTGGTTGGAGGGCCAAGGCGAGCAATGACGTCACCGCGATCGGGAGCGCCTCGGTTGACCACAGCACCAACACTCCGGCAAAGAGCGCGGCTAAACGCTGGGCTTCGGGGGGCATTCCTGTCGGAGCTGGCAAGACCAGGACCAGCCCGGTCACACCCGCCGCGGCTAGCAGGCCCCAGGTCGTCACGCGTGAGCTGGCTGGATTTCCGGTGTCGGTCATACGGGCTGTTCCTTCCCGATCTCGTCGACGAGTTCGCGCGCGATCCGCATTCCGGTGTGAGCGGCGGGGGCGCCACAATACACGGCCTGCTGCAGGATGATCTCCTGCAAGTCACCAATCGAAAACCCTCCGGTCGTGAGTGCACCCCGTACGTGGAACCGAAACTGATCCCATTGCCGGAGTGCAAGCAATGTCCCGATTACCAGGACCCGCCGGGTGCGATGGTCGAGTCCCGGGCGAGTCCAGATTTCACCCCACGCATAGCGGGTGATGAGGTCTTGGAAGTCGGAGGTGAGGTCGGTCGGGGCGCCGACGGCGCGGGCGACATGCGCCTCGCCCAGGATTTCGCGGCGCATCTGCATTCCAGCGGAATGACGTTCCTGTTCATCCATAGGTGGCACTCTGGAGAAAATCGCGAACCCCTGACGTGAAGCGGTCGGGCTGTTCGACGTTGGACAAATGAGCAGCTTCGAGTGACAGGAGCCGAGCGTCAGGGACCCGCAGACTGACCAGCTCCCCGACGGCCGGCGGGGTGGCGACATCGGCCGTTCCGGTAATGACGAGCGTGGGGGCGACGATGCGGTGGAGGTCGTCCCCAAGATCCGCGTCCCGGAGGGCAGCGCAACAACCCACGTAGCCGGTCGCGGAGCCACACCCGAGCATGTGACGGTACTGCTCCACCACCGCCGGATGCGTCATCCGAAACTGTTCGGTAAACCAACGGGTCACCGAGTCGGACGCGAGGGCCGGGAGACCCCGGGTGTGGACGTCGGTGATCCTCTGTGCCCAGAGCTCGGTGCTCCCGACGCGAGCTCCGGTGTTGGCGGCGATGATTCGGTTGACGCGGTGGGGCGTATGAATAGCGAGCCACAACGCCACCATACCTCCCAACGAGATGCCACACACGTGGGCGCGCGTGCACCCAAGGTCGTCGAGTACCGCGATGACATCTCGTCCCAGTTGCTCGAGTGTATAGGGGCCGGGAGGCGTGTCGGAGTGGCCATGTCCCCGGGTGTCGAGACACACGAGTCGGTACGCGTTGGCCAGCTGGACTTGGTCTGTCCACAGCTCAGTCGTGGTGCCGAGCGAGGACAAGAGGACGAGCGTCGGTCTGTTGCCTGCGCCGTGCACATCGAACGACAGGCGGCCCCCGTCTCGGACGATTTCAGCCATCGTCGTCCACCTGGGAAACCACGCGTGCGATGAGTTCGTGGGTGACACCGAGATATGCGGCTGGCGACAACCGGTCGGTGATGGTTGCCGGGTCGAGATGCTTGGTGATGGTCGAGTGCTTGGCCAGTGCCTCCGCGACCGTGAGGCCCTCCTCTCGGGCCTGTTGACACGCGGCGGCGACCATGTCGTGTGCGTCGTGTTTCCCGATGGACTCCGCTAGTGCCATGGCAACTGATTCGGCTGTCGTCACGCCTCCGGAGGCGTCCAAATTGCTTCCCATACGATCGGGATGGACCGTCAGCCCTTCGAGGGCGTCGGCGATGGCGCGTGCGCCTCCCGCGGACACCTGAACCAGGTCGGGTAACGTATCCCATTCCACTTGCCATCCACCCACACCACGTTCGTGCTCCTGGATCATGGCCCCCAGCAATGTGGCCACCAGACCGGGGGCGCGTCCAGCGGCGGAGAGTGCAACCGATGCCGAAACCGGATTCTGCTTGTGAGGCATGGTGGACGAGCCCCCACGACCCGAGCCGGACCGTTCGGTCACCTCACCGACCTCGGTCTGGGCGAGCAACGAGACGTCCCGCCCGATCTTTCCCACGGTACCCATGGCCACACCCAGCGCACAACCAAGCTGCGTCAGCCGGTCGCGATGTGCGTGCCACGGTATCGCCGGGACGGTTAGCCCGAGTCTGGCCGCCAGCGCGTCGGCGACCTCGAGGCCGTGAGACCCCAGGGAGGCGAGGGTGCCGGCCGCCCCACCGAATTGGAGGACCGATGCAGCTTGAAGCATCGTGTCCAGCCGACCACCGGTGCGATGGAGGGCGTCAGCCCAGCCCGCGGCTTTGAGCCCGAACGTAATCGGGGTCGCTTGTTGGAGCCAGGTCCGACCGGCCATGGTGGCATCGGCGTGGTGATGCGCCTGTTCTCGGGCCGCGCGGGTCGCCCGTCGCAAATGATGCCTCACAAGAGGGATGGTGTTCCGAAGCTGAAGCACCAGTGCGGTGTCGAGGATGTCCTGGCTGGTCGCGCCCCAATGGACATAGCGAGCCGCGTTCGGATCGTGGGCGGCGACGGCGGCGGTGAGATGGCGAACCAAGGGAATGACGACGTTCCCGTCGTCGGCTGTCTCTCGCGCGATCTCGGGCGCGTCATACAGCTCCGCGCGGCCGGCCGCCTCGATCGGACCGACGGCCTGGGCGGGGATGATCCCGACCGCTGCTTCCGCGTCGGCCAGGGCCACCTCGACATCGAGCAGCGCCTGGAGCTGGGCAGGTCCTGCGAAATGTTCCGTGACGTCAGGATCACCAAGCAGACGGGAGTGAAGACGGAATGAACCCCTATTACCTGGTGTCATGGGTTCGGGTCACATTCGACCGCCGCTACATCGCGGCCCGCGGCGTTGCACGTCGGTCGAATACTGCCGGTATGTTCCCTCCTCACGTCGTGCGGGACGGGTGCAGCGACGCTCGAGACGTAAGGAGCACGTAGGACACCAGGTACTAGACATCAAAAAACACGGTCTCGTTCGGGCCCTGCAGGGCGATGTCGAAACGATAGTGTCCGTCTCCGGTCGTGGTTGCAATCAGCGACGACCGTCGGGTTGGTGTGATCTCGGCCAAGATTGGGTCGTCGGTATTCGATGGCTCATCGTCGAAGTAGACACGCGTGACAAGCCGGGTGAGAAGACCTCTGGCGAACAAACCGACCACGAGATGTGGAGCCTGGAGTCGGTGTTCGGGGCCGATAACTCGTCCCGGTTTGACCGTATCTACCGAAAAGCACCCCTCAGAGTCTGCGTGCACGCGACCAAATCCCTCGAACGTCTTGTCGCGACCCGATCCGCTCGGGTCCTCCGGGTGGTTGCACTGGCCGGCGGCATTGGCCTGCCAGACCTCAACCAGGGCGTCGGTGACCGGTCGACCGGCGCCATCCCGAATGCATCCCTTGATGAGCGCGGGGCGGCCTGGACTGCTTGTGCGCCTGAGGGTGACCCGGCCTCGATCAGGGACGAGGATCGCGAAGAACGGACCGACGGTCTGAGAGGGGGTCACCGTGAGCATGATCAGGTCTCCAACGGCGTGGCCGTTCGCCCGCGCAGCACGAGGTCGAACCGGTAGCCGAGCGCCCAACTGGCTTCGGTTAGCTCGAGATCGAACGACGCAACCAGCCGCTGACGTGCCGCCTCGGTGGGAATGGCGTTGAAGATCGGGTCAAACGAGAGCAGCGGGTCCCCGGGAAAATACATCTGGGTTATGAGCCGTGTGAGGAAGCTCCGGCCAAAGACAGAGAAATGTACATGGGGCGGCCGCCACGCGTTGTCATGATTCTGCCACGGGTAGGCGCCGGGCTTGATGGTGACGAATCGGAAACGCCCCTCCCTGTCGGTCATGGTCCGACCGGCTCCACTAAAGTTGGGGTCCAGGGGAGCGGCATGCGTGTCGCCCGCATGTGCGTAGCGACCCGCCGCATTGGCCTGCCAGATCTCCACGAGGGTGTTGGGGATTGGATGTTCGTCTTCGTGCAGCACTCGTCCGGTGACAATGATCCGTTCCCCGACCGGCTCTCCTGGGTGCTGTCGCGTGAGGTCGTGGTCAAGGGGACCGATCTCACCGTAGCCATACACTGGGCCGGTGATTTCGGATAGCGTTTGTGGAATCACGACGAGTGGCTCGCGAGGATGCCGGAGCGCTGTCGAACGATAGGAGGCGGTATCGTTGGGTGGATGCAGGTCCGCTGACGTGCGTCGATATCCGTAGAGGAGAGAGTCCTGGTCGCCCATCAGAGCACTCCGGGCCAGCGGTTCACCAGTCTCATCGTACATCACGACCGACGGACTGGCGGCCGCCCTTGGCGGCTCGTGGTGAAACCCCGCATCGCACCGAGAGCAGCGCTGAGCCTGGCTGGAAAGACGCGACGAGGGGCACATTAGGCGTTTTCGACCCCGCTGGATCAAAGCCGAACGGCGTCCCTTTGAGAGATTCAGCGCCGCTCGAATACAGCGGGGTTTGTACCACGAGCTAGGCGACAGGGCGGTAAACGGCGGGTATGCTTCGACCGTCTCGTCAGGAGGAGATGCGTCGGCGCCTCGACGGTGGCTGGCGGTGCTCGGGGAAGGTGCCGTGCCGGGATCGTGTCGTTTGGGGAGGTGGGTCATCGGGCTGGAGCTGGCGTGCTTGGCCAGTGGGGCGTCGGAATCCGGCCGCGCCCAAGGACTGGCCGACGAAGCGGCACCCCGTCGTGTCTCGCGTCACGTCCCAACGACTGTCGCCACGGTGCCGTTCACCAACGTCTCCGGGCGCCCTGAGGACGAATGGCTCAGGAAAGGGATTGCCGCCACGGTCGCGGCTGGAGTCGAACAGCTCGGGTACTTGTCGGTGGTCGACTGGGAGACGCTGCGGCGCAGGTCCGGCGATTCCACCACGATGGATTCGCGCGGCGAGCTGGCTCACGCGCGACGAGTGGCACGGCAGTACAAGGTCTCATGGCTCGTGGCCGGAGGCTTCCAGCGTCTTGACGACGAACTTCGGTTCACGGCCCGGGTCGTTGACGTTGAATCAGGCGCCGTACGGGTGGTCGCTAAGGTCGATGGGCCGATTGATGACGCGTTCGCGCTCCAGGACCGGATCGTGGCGGAGCTCGCGGCGGGGTTGGCGGGCCTGGCCGGCTCGTTGCGGGACGAGTCCCAACCGATGAGACCGGTCGCAACGCGCGGGCCGGAGCTAGCCACGGCCGGGGGGGCGACGTTCACGCGCCGGCGCGCGACCCGCATGCGAGATGAGTCACCCATGGCGTCGACGATCCTCGCTCCGGAAGAGAGGACGGTTCGAGCGAGCACGACTGACAGTGCGCTTCCCCCGCCCGTCGGGGATGCCGGGGTATTAGCGGGTCGGGTCACGGTTCGTCCCCGGCGCACAGCCACGCCACCAACTGTGGACGGGCTTCTCGATGACGCGGTGTGGCGGAACGCGGCGCGTCTTACCCAGTTCGTGCAGAGACAGCCGATCGATGGCGCACCAGCCACCGAAGACACCGATGTATTCGTCGCCTACGATGAGTCCAACCTCTATCTGGCGTTTCATGCCAAGTATGAGAACCCGAACATCATGCGCGCCAATCGGGTGGACCGGGATCGCGCCGAATTCGGGGATGACACGATCTCCGTGTATTTCGATCCGTTTCTCGACCAACAACGGGCATATGTATTTTCAGTAAATGGCTATGGTGTGCAGGGTGATTCGATCGTAGGTGGGCGTGGCGGTGGTGGATTCAGCGGCGGCGGGCGAGGCGGTGTTCCTCGAGGCGATTCGTCCTGGAATGCGTTGTTTCGATCTGGAGGACAGCCGGTGACGGACGGATACACGGCCGAGATGGCGATACCGTTCAAGAGTCTTCGCTATCCGGTCCGGACCGGCGATACGCCACATACCTGGGGCTTCCAAATCGTTCGACGTGTTCGTGGCAAGGACGAGACCATCGTCTGGTCGCCGGTGT
>JAYZGM010000274.1:0-7178 GCA_036336225.1 Acidobacteriota bacterium
TCGTCCAGACCAGCGCCAGTCGTGGCCGACACCGGCACGATCGCGGCCTGTTCGAGGGGCGACCCCGCCAGCAGCTCGCTGGTTTCCAGCTCAACCAGCTCCACCGTCTCATGATCTACCAAGTCGGCTTTGGTCAACGCCACAACGCCGTTACGCACCCCGAGGAGACGACAGATATCAAAGTGTTCCCGCGTTTGTGGCATGACAGACTCGTCTGCCGCCACGACCAGCAAAACGCCGTCGATCCCGCTGGCGCCGGCCAACATATTCTTGACAAACCGTTCATGCCCGGGCACGTCGACGAACGCGAGCTCGACATCACCCTCCCGCCAGTGAGCAAACCCGAGATCGATGGTGATCCCCCGACTCTTCTCCTCTTTCAGGCGATCCGGGTCGGTGCCAGTCAATGCGCGCACAAGCGCGCTCTTGCCATGATCGATATGCCCCGCAGTACCGATGACGACGTGTCGCGTCACTGGTGCTCCTCGGGATGTCCTCGGTGGTCGCTCATCTGGGCTTCCGGCTCCGATCCCGGCGATGACCGTCACGCGCCGCCGCGGGCTTGCGTCGAGTCACGGGACGGTGTTTCCCCCATCGCGCCGGCCGGTGCTCCCGGACCGCATCCAGGATCTCAACGAGGCCCAAATCGATCTGTCGGCGATCGGTATCAACCCGCACCACCTGGACGCTGACCTCGTCTCCCAACCGATAGGTCTTCCCCGTGTTCTCCCCACACAAACACTGGTCGCCCTCGATATGACGGTAGTAGTCGTCGACCATACTCGAGATATGCACGAGCCCTTCGACAAAATGTTCGATCAACTCGATGAAGAGCCCAAAGCCGGTGACCCCGGTGACATGCCCTGTGAATTGATCCCCGACCTTGTCGGTCATGAAGCGGACCTTTTTCCAGTGAACAATCTCACGCTCCGCCTCTTCGGCCCGTCGCTCCAGCGCGGACGTGTGGCGCGCCACCGCGGGTAACGTCTCTTCCAGCGCAGTGACCCGTTCTGGCGAGACTGTCCCCCGTCGAGACTCACGCAGCAGTCGGTGCACTACGAGATCCGGATATCTTCGAATCGGAGACGTGAAATGCGTATAGCTGTCGGACGCCAGCCCAAAGTGCCCCACGTTGCTGGCGTCATATCGTGCCTTCTGCATGGTTCGCAACATGAGCAACGCAACCGGGCGCTCTTCCGGCGTCCCATGGAGCCGCTTCAGCAGCCGCCGAAAGTGTCCGGGCCGGACCCGCGTCAAGGGTGTCCCCAACCCATGTCCCAACGTCGACGCAAACGCCTCAAACTCCGTCACCTTCTCAAGATCGGGACGCTCGTGCACCCGGAAGAGCGTGGGGGTCGCCACCGACTCGAGATGCCGCGCCACCGTCTCGTTGGCGACCAGCATGAACTCCTCAATCAGACGGTGAGCCACGTTGCGATCGGCCGCAACGATGTCCTCCACCATCCCTGCCTCATCAAACACCAGCTGGGTCGCCTTGAGATCGAAATCGATCGACCCGCGACGTTCCCGACGCGCAGCGAGTCTTCGGGCCACGGTCGCCATTTGCTCGAACATCGGCACCAGCGCCGCATATCGGTCACGCACGACAGGGTCTCGAGCGGTGAGGATCGCATCAACGTCGGTGTAGGTCATCCGCGCATCGGAGCGGATCATGCCGTCGTGGAGCTGATAGCGCACGACCTTCCCATACCGGTCGATCTCCATCAAACAAGACTGTACAAGCCGGTCAACCCCTGGCTTCAAGCTGCAGAGTCCGGTCGCCAACGCCTCCGGAAACATGTGCAGCGCGCGCTCCGGGAAGTAGACAGACGTCCCTCGGTCATACGCCGCCTCGTCCAGCGCCCCCCCTTCAGCCACATAGTGCGAGACATCGGCGATGTGCACACCCAACCAATGACGACCATTTGGTAATGTCTCAATCGTGATGGCATCATCGAAATCACGTGCGCTCTCGCCGTCAATGGTCACCGTTGTCCGGTCCCGAAAGTCGGTTCGCCCGTCACGGTCCCGCGCGCAAATCGTGTGACCAATCCGCGTCGCCTCACTCCGGGCCGCCGGGCTGTGCGTCTCGGGGATCCGAGGCTTTCTGATGATGAGTAAGGTATCGACCCCCGGGTCGTCGAGGTGGCCGAGCACCTCCAGAACACGTCCCATCCACCCCCGGGTGGCGGTCGGCCACCGGACGACACCGGCGACCACCATCTGCCCCGATTCTGCCCCGGCCGACTCTCCAGCTGGAATCCGGAGATTCATCACGAGACGCGGGTCAAGGGGCACGACACACCCCATTCCTGACTCATCGATGACAAACCGACCAACCAGGTCATCATTGGCACGCTCGAGAATCCGCACCACACGACCTTCTTGACGACCGGAGACGTGCTCGACGCGTACTGTCACGCGGTCCCCGTGTATCGCCTGACTCAGGTTCGTCCCCGACACGAAAATATCGTCGCCCTCCGTCGCGGGCTCTGGAGTTACAAACCCGAATCCTCGTGGGTTCATCGTGAAACGACCGACCACCAGGTTCATGCGATCGGGCAGACTATAGCGGTTCCCACGAATCCGGATGAGATCGCCGGCCTCGACAAGCCGACGAAGCTGGCGTCGGAGGACGTGACGGTCCTCCCGTGGGACACCGAAGACCCGCATCAGCTCGCGTGCGGTCGCCGGATGCCCAACCTGCGTGCGAATACTACGCAACAGCTCGGCCACGGTCTCGACCGGTGGCGGGGTCTTGGTCGTCATCGTGTCAGGAGTAGTTGCAGGTCGCCAACGTTGGTACCAGTCGGTCCCACCCGAATCAAGTCGCCGAGCCGATCAAAATATGCGTAAGCATTGTTGTCGATAAGATACGTGTCAGGAGGCGGAAGCCGCAGCCTCAATGCCCGCGCCGCTGACGCTGAATCCACGATGGCCCCGGCCGCGTCCGTGGGTCCGTCGATGCCATCGGTGCCAACACTCACGAACACCATCGGGTCTCCTAACGCGGGCAGCCCGGCCACCGCGCCCAATGCCACTTCCTGATTTCGCCCACCACGACCCTTCCCACGCACGGTCACGGTCGTTTCCCCACTCGACACAACACAGCGAGAACCTGTCATCGATTCGGCCGCGCGCAACATCCGAGCCGGGTGTCGGGCGCCGACCCACCGGGCTTCACCAACAATCGGCGTGTCAATCAGGGTAGTCGCATAGCCACGAGCCTGAGCCGCCGCTTCGGCACCCTGCATCGCATGACGTCTGCTTCCAATTACGCGATACAGCGATTTCGTCGGGTCGGCCTCCTCCTTTAGAGTCTCGGATACTCGCCCTTGTTTTCCCCGCTCAAACCGAACTCGCACGCCGGGCGGAACCCGTTCTCGAAGACCTGGCCGATCGATGATGGCTAGCGCATCGGCGTAGGTCGTCGTGTCTGGCACTGTCGGCCCCGAGCCGATGACACTGGGGTCATCTTCGACCGGTGAGACGACGTCAGATACCGCCAACGTCAACACCCGGCCGGGGGAAGCCCTCGCCAGACACCCACCCTTTACCGCCGACAAGTGCTTTCGCACACAGTTGATCTCGTGGATCGGCACGCCCGCGGCCAACAAGGCACGCGTTGCTTCAATCTTCTCATCGAGAGTGACGCGGTCGGCGGGCACGGCCAGTAACGCCGACGCGCCTCCCGACAGCAGCACGACAAGACACTCAGAACCGGGCGTCTCCCGAGCCGCCCGCAGCGCCTCCCGACCGGCCAGAACACTCGCCGAAGTGGGCCCCGGATGCCCGCCCGTGCGCCAGCGGAGGGGGGGCGGGATTCGAGCGTCCTCGACGCCGACTGCAACCCCGTGGCGAATCGGCACGTCGGTAGCCGCAACGAAACCTTCAACCATGCCGGCCGCGGCCTTTCCGGCTGCTACGACCGTGACAGGTCCGGGTCCAAGAAACTCGCGGACCACAGGGTCGGCCACGGCTGTCGTGACCAATCGGGACGGGGTGACGGCCTCGATCGCCGCGTTCGTGATCTCCAGCGCGTGCGCGCGTAGCCGAGAGAGAGAAGCAGGCAGAACGGTCAGGATGGTAAGGGATCAGTGGGTAATGGTTGGGTCGGGCCAGGCCGACAGCTTGGTGACACCGTCAAACGATCGGAGGAGGCTGCTGACCAACTCGTCGACGTCACTCCCCTCCTGGGCGCAGAGTTCGTCGATTCGAGTCATCACGTGACGAAGCGCCGCTTCCATCTCGCTGATCGTACACTCGGAGTAGGCTTCGCGCTGTTGGCGCAGGCACTCTCGGTGCTTCACGAACTCTTCCCGATAGAAGTTGGTGCGAATAGTGTCGAGTGACAACGCCGGCGAATTCCGAAGGTCCACCGGCAAGGGGGAAAGTGTCCGATATGGCCACGACATAGATTACAGATCCCGAGTTTACCGATGGCGTTCTTGCTCTGTCAACACTCCGACCCACCCGCCCGCGCCACGTTCGCCGTCACACAACCGGAGCGAAGACGTTTCGTGCCAGTGGACTAGCCCCGACCGTGCTCGGCGGCCGTGGTGCTACGCGCAGCCACTAAGCCACCCGCACATCCGACGGCCATCCCCCCGAAGACCAGGAGCAACGCCACGGTGGGCGGCAAGAATCGCACCCCATCGACCCCGAGCACCGTGGCCGCGGTTTCGCCATAGAGCCGGTCACCAATCATGAATCCGACGCCAAGTACGACCAAGGCCGCAAGTGCACCAATGCCACCTTGCAGCACACCCTCCAGAACGAACGGGCCACGCACATAAGTGAGCGGAGCACCCACGAGCTGCATAATCTCCACTTCGTCCCGCCGGGTAAAACAGGCGAGTCGGACAACATTGG
The DNA here is from genome assembly GCA_036336225.1 of Acidobacteriota bacterium. Classification (GTDB taxonomy): domain Bacteria; phylum Acidobacteriota; class Vicinamibacteria; order Vicinamibacterales; family UBA8438; genus JAJEEA01. The sequence goes on from JAYZGM010000274.1 coordinate 4,873, forward strand.
CGACGGTCAGGGCCGCGGCAACCACGAGCACCAGCACGAGCGCCAGCCCCGCCCAACGAAAAAACGTGACCCCGGTCGTGATTTGCTCGATGCCGCTGTCGTCGAATCGCACGTCGGCGACGCCGGTTGCCCCTCGCAGCACATTGGATAGCTGGTCGAGGGCAGCGGAGTCACCAAGCTCCGGTGCCAAGCGAACCTCCACCGAAGCTGGAAATGGATTCGACTCCGCATCGTCTGTAACGGCAACCAGATCCGCGAAGTTCTCTTGAAACCGCGTCAGGGCTTCTTCTTTGGACATGAACACGTGCTCGGCCACGAGCACGCTCTCCTCCAACATTTGCCCCACGGACGCCCGCGCTACCTCGGTGGCATCGTCGTGGAGATACACCGACATCTCGGCCGCGGCTTCCCATTGACCAAGCAAGCGCTGAAGGTTCCAACTCACAAGGAGTAGTGCACCCAGCACCACCAAGGCAGCGGTAATTGTCACGACCGACAGCACACTTGACCGCCAACCGCGTGACAGACTCGCAATCGCCTCACCAAAGCTGTATCGAAACGCTCTCACAAACCCGACCTATTCGTTTGTTTCCACAGGACGTCACGCAAACGACACCCTCACGTTTCAGGAAACGTCACCCACTCAACTGTCATCATCGACGACCGTCGGGAAACGACCACGGTCCGCGTTCGATCCCGCGGCTTCGACGATGGTCCTCTCGCGCTGTGTGTTCCGGTCGGACTCGAATCCTGCGGGCTCGTCGTGGACGTGCACCGCAGGGAAATCTTCTGACTCTGGGATATAAAGACCGTCGCCGATGGGGCTCGCATCCGATCCGGCAGAAGGGGCCATCGACTCGTCCTCGACAGCGGCGTCCCCGTCGAGACGGTCGAGGTCACTGAAATCGAGGCCTGGCTGAGGCTTGGACCATACCACGGGCTCGGGGTTGGGATCTCCCAGGCCGACCGCGCGATACCGCTGCTCTCCTGGCCGATATGGTTGTTCCACGGACGGTGGAAGCTGGTCAGCGACGTCTTTGCTCTCCTCGGTGATGACCCCGTGCTCGAGCATGATCGCGCGCCGTCCCACCTGACGTATGAGCTCGCGGTCGTGGGTCGCGACGACCACCGTGGTGCCAGAGGCATTCACCTCTCTGAAGAGGTTCATAATCTCGAGGGCCAGGTCCGGGTCAAGATTACCGGTCGGCTCGTCGGCGAGCACCATCATCGGATCGTTGATGAGCGCTCGAGCGATCGCGGCACGTTGCTGCTCGCCCCCGGAAAGCTGGGCCGGCAGCATGTCCAGACGATTCTCCAGTCCTACCCACTTGAGGACCTGTTCGGCCTTGCGCCGTTGCACGGTCGCCGACGCCCCCATCACGCGTGGGACAAACGCCGTATTCTCCAATACGGTCATGCGCTCGATGAGCTTGAAATCTTGAAACACGAAACCGACATGGCGTCGATAGGCTTGGGTCTCGCTTGCCCCCATTACCGCCAGTTCCTCGCCATCGACCTTCAGCGAGCCAGAGGAGGGGCGCTCCTGACAGAGCAGGAGGCGTAGCAGTGTGGACTTCCCGGCCCCACTCGGACCAGTCAGAAACACAAACTCGCCTTTGTCGATGAAAAGCGACAGATCGTGGAGGGCGTAAACTCCGGGACCGTACGCCTTGGAAAGGTGCTGAACCTCTATCACGCTACTCAGTGGTAACGGCTGGGTGCGCACACCGCTTCCCAGCTATTGAACTAGTGTATTGTCGACGTATTGGGACGTCGTTGCGACCTTTCCGTAGTGTTAGTACGAGTATAGCACGGCCCCCGGTCGACTCGGATCAGCCTTCGAGTGACCGACGCAACAGCGTGTTGACGAGCTTGGGATTGGCCCGTCCGCGTGTGGCGCGCATAACCTGCCCTACGAGAAACCCGAGGGTCCCCTCGTTGCCCGCGCGAAACCTTTCCACGGCATCCTCGTGTTCTGCGATGACACGCCCCACGACCGCCTGCAACTCGTTTTCGTCGCCGATCTGCGACAGGCCTTCCGCCTCGACGATGTCGGCGGCCTCTTTCGCCGTCCCAGACATCTTCTCGAACACACCCTTCGCCGCGCTCCCACTGAGCGTCCCACTGTCGATCATCCGTATCAACCGACCGAGAGCCTCGGACGTCACACCGACCGCATCGATCCCCACGCCGTCAGCTTTGAGCCGACGGGTTACTTCGCCCGTCACCCAGTTGCTAGCGGCCTTTGCATTGCCGGCCGCAATCGTGACCTGCTCGAAAAATCGGGCCAGCTCAGGGGAATCCGC
>JAYZGM010000275.1:0-5319 GCA_036336225.1 Acidobacteriota bacterium
GGTCTCGGGATTGGTCCCCGCGCAATCGGAGCCGTGTTGGGGATTGTCAAGGCATACACAACACGTGTCGGTGAGGGGCCGCTTCCCAGTGAGCTTCACGGGGAAGAAGGTGATCTGCTGCGCGAAAGCGGCCGTGAATACGGGGCATCGACCGGGCGTCCGCGCCGCTGCGGCTGGTATGACGCGGTTGCGGTGCGACACGCCGTTCGGGTCAACGGTCTTGATGCACTCGCGGTGACCAAGCTCGACGTCCTGGACGGGTTGGCCGAGATTCCGATGTGTACGGCGTACCGGTGCGGCGATGAGATTCTGCGCGAGTTCCCCTCTCGCGGCGCGGCACTCGCCGCCTGTGAGCCGGTTTACGACACGGTGCCTGGTTGGACGCGTCCCACGGCGGGCGTGCGGCGCTACGAGGAGCTTCCCCCGGAAGCCCAAGCGTATCTGGCTCGAATCGAGTCGCTGACCGGGGTGCCGATCGCCATCGTGTCGACGGGGTCCGATCGCGCGGATACGATCGTCGCTGAGGGCGGACTGGTCGATCGGTGGCGAGCCGATTAGTGGACGGTCCCGTTCAGAACAGTTCATGCGCGAAAGGGTCGCGGGGAGACCGAAGATGACAGTGGGTTGGCGCCAAAAGGCTCTCGCGGTCGGTCTGGCCAGTGTGTCCCTTGTCGCGTGTGGCACGCCACCGCCGACGGTCGATGACGCCGTGAGATTTGTCGATGAGGCGGAGACGCGGCTGCTCGGGCTGTGGATCGACGCGGAACGCGCGTCGTGGGTACAGAACAACTTCATCACCGACGACACCACGGACATGGCCGCCTCGGCGCAGACTGTTCTGATCGGTGCCACGATGGAGCTTGCTGCGCGGGCTTCTCAGTTCGACGAGCTTGAGCTGCCGGACGATGTCAGACGGAAGTTGCTGCGTCTTCGGACCTCAATGGAGATCGCGGCGCCAGCCGACCCGGCGCTCCAGGCCGAGCTCGCCGCGATTACGACCGGCATGGAGAGTGCTTACGGGCTTGGCGCCTACTGCCCCGGCGGCGACGCGCCCTGTCTTTCCCTGCCGGAAATGGAGCGTCAGTTCGCCGAGATACGTGATACCGACGCTCTGTTGGACCTGTGGACGGGGTGGCGTCGTGTCGGCGTGCCCCTCCGAGACCCCTATTCGCGGTTTGTCGAGCTCGCGAACGCTGGTGCGCACGACCTTGGTTTTGCCGACTTGGGAGAGCTGTGGCGGTCGGGATACGACATGTCGCACCACGAATTTTCAGCCGAACTGGACCGGCTTTGGGCCCAGGTGCGTCCACTCTACGAATCGCTGCACTGTCACGTGCGGGCTGAGCTGGCCGACGAGTATGGCTCGGCTGTCGTCCCGCTCGATGAGCCGAGTCCAGCGCATGTGCTAGGCAACATGTGGGGGCAGTCGTGGGTGAACATCTTCGATGTGGTGGCTCCGTCGGGAACCCGGCCGGGATACGACCTCACGGACCTGCTCCTCGGTCACGACCTAGATGCGCTCGAGATGGTGCGCTACGGTGAGCGGTTCTTTAGCTCGCTCGGGTTCGAACCGTTGCCGGTCTCGTTTTGGGAGCGGTCGTTGTTCACCCAACCGGCGGACCGGGACGTCGTGTGTCACGCCAGCGCGTGGAATCTTGATTACGACACCGATGTTCGGATAAAGATGTGTATTGGCGTGAACGATGAAGACTTTGTGACCATTCACCACGAGTTGGGTCACAACTACTATCAGCGTGCGTATCGGGAGCAACCGGCTCTCTATCGCACGGGAGCCCATGACGGATTTCATGAAGGGATCGGCGACACGATCGCCCTCTCGATTACCCCGGAGTATCTTTCTGACATCGGGCTACTGGACACGGTGCCGCCGGTCGAGCAGGACATCGCGCTGTTGCTAAGACGAGCGCTCGACAAGGTAGCGTTTCTGCCGTTTGGGTTGATGGTGGACGAGTGGCGCTGGCAGGTGTTTTCGGGCGAGATTGCTCCGGAGGCCTATAACGAAGGGTGGTGGGATCTGCGCACCACGTATCAGGGCGTGCGTGCACCCGTGCCCCGCAGTGAGGCTGACTTTGATCCCGGGGCCAAGTACCACATACCGGCCAATACGTCGTACACCCGTTATTTTCTGGCTCACATTCTGCAATTTCAGTTTCACCGATCTTTGTGCGCCGCGACGGGGTTCGAGGGGCCGTTGCACCGGTGTTCGATCTTCGGGAGCGAGCCGGCAGGTGAGCGGCTCCACGCGATGCTCGAACTCGGCGCCAGCCGGCCCTGGGCAGATGTGCTGGAGGTAGGTATCGGTCAGCGCGACATGGACGCCACCGCGATTGTGGACTATTTTGCGCCGTTACAGATCTGGCTCAACGAGCAAAACGAGGGTCGGTCTTGCGGTTGGGGACCGACCGTGCGGTCGTAATAATCCGGCGTCTTATGGCGTGACCGCGGTGTATTCGGTCTCAGTTACCGGTTCCAGCCACGTGGTCGCGGCGGCGATGTTGACCGCGATGTGGGTCATGCCCCCCCCCGGTCCGGCGCCGTGCCAATGGCGCTCATCAGGCTCGAACGCGATCACGTCCCCGGTCACCGCCTCTCGTATCGTGTCGCCGTCTACCTGGAATCGACAGACCCCGTCGATAACCTGTAACAGTTGAGGACCACTGTGGGTGTGCCAGTTTGTGCGCGCCCCGGCCTCGAACGTAACTCGATAGACGTGTGTGGATGGAGCCGTCGCGGCGTCGACCATTCGAGTCAGACGAGCCTGGCCCACGAACGTGTTCGGGTCAGATGCCTCACTCTCGGTCGACGCCAGTGTGAATACCTTCATGATTACGCGACCGCCGGTCGGCGGCCATATCGTGCGATGGAGAAAATGGCCAAACCGGCGATGAGTGCGATGAGCACGGTCCCTGCATTGAAGAACCCGCGGCTGGCGTTCCACACGATGAAGTAGCCGACCGACCCTGGGAGAAGGGCGTAGTACACGAAGGGAAGCACCGTCATGCGTATGATCGACCCTTCACGACCCAGCAACCCGACAACGGCTGAGGCGGCGACAACGTTGTGCACACAGATCATATTGCCCGCGGCCCCGCCGACCGCCTGCAACGCCACGATCCATGTGGGGTCGGCGCCGATTCGGGGCCCCATGGCGAACTGGAACTCCGAGAACATCATGTTGCTGACGGTGTTGCTTCCCGCCACCGCGGCACCAATGCCCCCGATAAACGGAGAGAAGATGGGCCAGGCGCCGCCGACGAGAGAGGCGACGGTATCCGCGAGCACGATCGGCATCCGGTCGAAGCCAGCCGCTCCACCGGTGCTGTTCAGAAAGACCTGCACCATCGGTACCGTGAACACCAGGGCAATGGACGCCGCAGCCGAGATGCGCAGTGAGTGTCCCCAGGCTCTGCGATACGCGGCTCCCGGAATCTGGTGAATGAATAGCGTGATGAGTGACGTGACGATGAACAGCGTGCCCGGGAGATAGAGCGGCTGGACCGCATTGAGATTGATGGTACTCCCGAGAATGCCCGGCCAGTTAATGGTGACCGATTGGAGAAACGCCGTGAACGGTGGGACGACTCTGGAGGTCAACAGGAGCAGCGCTACGATGACGTAGGGTAGCCAGGCTTTGGCCAGGCTCATCGAACCGCTGCGAGGCTCCACATCCTTGATTTCGACCGATCCGGTCCAGTCGGCGGGCCAGGTCGATCGGTCGTCGAAGTCCCAGGTTTCCTCTGGCTTCGGCACAAACTTGCCTTTGCGGGCCGCGGTGACAACGACGGCGAGGCCGACGAGGCTTCCCACGAGTGCCGGAAACGCGGGGCCGAGAAAGTAGGCGGCGAGGACGTAGGGGATCGTCATCGACAATGCTGCGAACAGCGCGAAGCGCCACACCTGGAGCCCTTCCGTGAACGTCTTGTTCTTGCCAAAAAACCGGGTCATGAAGGACACGAGGATGAGTGGGACCAACGTGCCGGCAATCGCGTGAAGTACCGCGACCTTGAACCCGATAAAGGCCAAGAAGTCGGACCACTCCGCGTAGCCGAGTTCAGCTGCATACTCTGCAAGGGCGGGATCGGCGGAAAGCCCCGTGTTCACCCCGACGAGGATGGGGGTGCCCGCTGCACCAAAGCTGACCGGCGTGCTCTGAATGATCATCCCGGCCATGACCGCCGCCAAGCCTGGGAAGCCCAGCCCGACGAGCAACGGCACGGCCACGGCGGCCGGTGTGCCAAACCCAGCCGACCCTTCGATGAACGAGCCGAACAGCCAGGCGACGATGATGACCTGGACGCGGCGGTCACGGCTGATATCCGTGAATCCGCGGCGAATGGTACTGATGGCGCCGCTTTCTTGCAGGGTGTTGAGCAGCAGAATGGCGCCAAAGATGATGTAGAGCAACGTGAGCGCGACGACGAGGCCGTTGATCGTCGCGGCGGCCACCTGTATGCCTGGGACTTGCCACACGAAGAGCGCGAGCACCGCGGCGACCGCGTAGGTGAGCGGCATGGCCCGACTTGCCGGCCATCGCAGTAGTACCAAAAAGATCGCGACCGTCGCGATCGGTAACAGGGACAAGACGGCCAACGTCATCGTGCCCATCAAGGGTCTCCCTTCAGAAGCTCCGTAGAATTTCGGCTTCGTCGTCGAAAACTTCGAATACGTGGATCAACTTGGCGACGTCAAACAGCTCCCGCATACGGTCGGTGAGATGCATCAGCTTGAGCTTGCCCTGGTGATTGCGGGTCGTGATGAACACACTCACTAGCTCGCCGATGCCGATACTGTCGATGTAGGACACCTCTTCCATATTCAGCAACGAGCGTACACATGCCTTGATCTCTCTAAATCCGTCGTTGCGTGTCAGTCGACCGTTGAGATCGAGGGTGACGACGGATTTCGCCAACCGTTGCTGTATACGCATGAGCGTGGCTTTCTCAAGTCTTTTCCCACACCCCGGTTTGGACGCCGCCGGCCGACGTCTTCGCGGCCTTGCCCGTGCGCAGGGGCCTCTTTCGTTGACCTCGAGCCGGTTCGGCGACCCCGTTGTCGACGGCGCAAGGTCAGGACCCGACAGAAAGAACCTCATCATTCTGGCCGCCGCCGAGGCATCCCGTCCAGCCGTGTTGCTTGTCGTTTCCAGGCTGCCGGTCTGACGGCGCCTCCTCACGCCTTGCTGGCCGGGCGCGTCGACCGGCACCATGGGCAACGTATCCCTGACGGGGTCCGTAGGACGAGGCCGACCGACAAATAGGCGGCTCTTCCGGGCCGCGTCATTGTAGCGCACGCGGGACC
>JAYZGM010000276.1:0-5700 GCA_036336225.1 Acidobacteriota bacterium
CGCCCCCGAAGCCCGGCTGGCCGCTCCGCCACGCAGGTCGGCGGCGGCTACTATGACGGCCAGCTCGGGTACGTCGGCGGCCAGTGGATCGAGATCACGTATGGTCGCCCAATCAGACGGGGTCGAGACATTTTCAGCCCCGACGATTTTGTCGAGCACCTCAACGACGGAGCACCGGTTTGGCGGGCCGGTGCGAACGTCTCCACACATCTCATCAATGACGTCGCGTTGGAGCTTGGAGGGACGGTCATCCCCGCCGGCGACTACACCGTCTTTATCGAGCTTGGACGTAACGAGTGGACACTGATCATCTCGGCCTATGGGGCGTTGAGGTCAGATACGGACCGTGGGGGTGCTCCGGCACTGTTTGGGGCGTTCGAATACACGCCGGATCGAGATCTTGTACGCGTCCCGATGAACCTGGAGACCCTGTCGCACCGATACGACCAGCTTCGCTGGGAATTCGTCGATATCACCCCGACGACGGGGCGCCTGGCTCTCATCTGGGACAACCAGATGGCTTCGGTTCCGTTCCTCGTCTCGCAACCGTAACGAGCTACCCCTTACTGGCCCTCGGTGGCCACTTCTTCGATACGGGCTCCCTGCAGAATGTTGAAGAGCCCATAGTTGCCTTCGTGACAGGCATACTCGTACAAGGGAAGGTCACTGCGATTCATCGGAAACTCTGCCGAGAACGAGCTCGTGAACACCGATGGATTATCGACCGTGAACGCATACTGGAGCGTGCGGTCATCCAACCGGGTGAACCGTTCAACCAAACGCAGGTTCGCTCCCGTCCCCCACGACACGGAGGTAGTGCTGAAACTCCCGATGCGGTCCGTGAAATTGGTTGTCTCGACGACAAGGGTGTCGCCTTCCCAGTGCCCCCGGGCATCGCCAAGCCACTGATCGACACCGTCGGGAAGATGAACTCGGCCGTCAAGGGGAATGACTCGTACATCGTGGATCATCTCGACCGCCAGCACCACGTAGCCAGGCGCCTGGAAGACCTGAACGTTGTTGTTGTAGCCCGCGGGCAACATCGGCGGGCCGGTGCTGAACCCCACGATACATCGCTCTGCGAGACCCCGGTCCTCGGCGGCGTCGCTCCCGATTCCGGTCGCACGTGACCGGACGGGTCGTCCACCGGTCGCGCGATGCGCCGCCACCCGATCTGTCTCTGAACGCGCCAGGGGGGGAAGCTTGCCATTCGGCGGATCCACGATCAACGAGGTCTGGGTGAGCGCAATGGCTCGCGCACGCTCCGTCCAGACCGCCTGGCCGTAGGCGCCAGTACTCCCCGGCGCGGGCCCCTCGGTATCGATGGCAAGGGCCTGCTCGCTCGCCTGCTGGGCCGCGAGCGCGGCCTCCTCGGCGGTCAGCTCGGTCGTATTCGCCAGCTCATCGGGCCGCTCGAGCGGGGTAAAGGTCCAGTATTCCCAGACCCCCTGGAGATCCGGATCCCCCCATGGCGTTCGCGGCGCGTCTGCCGCGCCCGGACCAGACGGCTGGCCTTGAGCCGCCACCCCACCGGGGACACACACCAGCGATGATCCGGCGACCAACAACAAACCGACAACAGAAATGGGTCCTCTCGTCATGACGTCCTCCCAGGATCCTTCGCCTGCACGCCCTCATGGCTCGTCGGTGAATTGCCCCCGAAGCATGTTCTCCATGTAATAGTTGCCCTCATGGCACGCATACTCATAGACCTCACCCGAGTTCCTGGTCATCGGGACCATGAAGGTCCAAGGCTGGGTCCACGTGGCGGCGTCACGTAACGTCACTTCGTATACGAGGGTGGTGTCGTCCGTCCGGGTGAACCGTTCGGTTAAGTGCAACTCACCGGTGGCGTCTCCGAAGGACGGGTCCCGACGATTGGTGGTCTCAACCACCAGTGTATCGCCGTCCCACCGGCCACGAGAGCTCCCCGTCCACTGGCGAACAACCTCCGGCAACTGCGGGCGTCCGTCGAGCGGCACGATCCGGGCGTCATGGATCATCTCATTCAGGATCACGACATGGTCCGGCGTCTGAAACAACTGCATATTGTTGTTGTAGGCACTGGGAGTCATCGGCGGTCCCTGGTTGAACCCAAGAATGCACCGGACCGGCGCGCTCAACTCGTCAATCCAGCCTCCGGGCGAAACCTCGTCGGTACCAACCCCGCGGCGTGCCTCTCGTCGCGTCTCGCGGCGTCGTTCCGCGTCACCGATCAGCGATGGAATTCTGCCATCCGGCGGGTCGACAATCAGCGACGTGCGCGCGGTCGTGACGGTGCTTCCCCAATCGAACCAGAAGTCGTTGTAGGGCACCACTCGACCGGTGGCCTCCGCCTCAGCTTCCGCATCGGCGAGGTCCCGACTCTCACGACGAATCACCGCCGCCGAGAACGAAGCGGCCTCTTCGGCGGTAAAGCGTGCCTTGTCGGCCAGGTCTTCGGGCCGCTCCATCGGGGTGAGACTGCGAAAGTCCCAGACCCCTTGCAAATCTGGCGCACCCCACGACGTAACAGGGGGCGAGGTTTGAGCCAGGACCGGACCCCACCCCACCCCCCACGATCCCCGCCAACACAACACCGACCACCGTGCACCATCGACTCTGCATCAGACCTCCTTGCTTGTCAGGCTATGGCGCCGGGACACGAACGATCCGCTCGGTACCGGCAATGCCACCAAGCCAGATCTCATCGCCAACCTGCAATCCCACGGTGCCGATGAGAAAGTGCTCGTTCGACGGATATCTGACGATCTCCTCGGCGGTCAGCTGCTGGGGATCAACCTTTGCGACCCGAGATGTGACACCATCGAATCCTTGACCACCAAGACACCGTTGGAGCACCTCGTCGTCGTCCCAGATGTGACCGGCCGCGAGCAATGAACCGTCCGGCGCCCAGCGGACGTTATCGATGTGAAATCCGACCTCCACCGTTTGGCGCTGCACCGGTGTCTGCCCGCGGGAGAGGCGTATCAGCGATTGGCTCCCCCACCCGCCGATATAGAACCACCGCCCATCCGGTGACGAGATGAGCCCATTCGGACCGTCCCACTCGCTCCCGGGCACCTCAATCCACCCATCGTTTGGTTGCCACTCCCAGAGTTCCACGACCGGGTAACGCCGTCACCGAATTGAACCTGACCCCCTCGGGCGCTTCAGCGCACCCCTGCCACGTCAACCGCGGGGTCCCGACCCGGGCCGTCGACCTCGAAGACCTCGATCGCCTCGCGGGCGCCGTGACGCACGACATACAGAGTGTGTCGTCCATTCGCGTCTGCACGCAAGCTCAGTCCGTGCGGTTCGAAACCGCCGGTCACCGGTCCTGCGCAGTCCCCAAAGAGGGTGTCCGGACGTGACCGATATGTGGCTGTCGGAAAGAGCGCCATCGACTCATGGGTGCGCGCATGGACGGGATAGAGATACCCGTCTGCCTCCATACCAGCAGCCAGTACCCAGGGGGTGTCTGGCACAACCACCAGGTCCTCGGGGCTCACCGGCCCACAGACAAACTTGACCTCACCATCCGGCTCACACTGCGCCGCCACTGGTCCAGCCACGAGCACGCCCCCAACCACCGCGAGAAACGTCACGCGCATCGACAGCAATCCTCTCCTCCCATAACACGCATCGCGATGACTGTATCGGTGCCAGGGGCGACTTGGTGGACAATGGTACCGACTCGATATACGGTCACTCTCTGCGGTACGCTCGAACCTCATCACCAATGGGACGTCTTCTTCTCCTCTTTATCTTAGTACCGGTGCTCGAGCTCTTCCTGTTGATCGAGCTCGGTCAACGCATCGGCACCCTGACCACCCTGGCTCTCATCATCGTGACCGGTACGGTGGGGGCTTCACTGGCACGCCAACAGGGGCTGGCAACCCTTGCTCGTCTGCGCGCGGACCTTGCGGCGGGGCACACCCCCGCGGAACCGCTCATGGATGGCGGACTGATCCTCGTCGCGGCGGCCGTGCTGATCACGCCCGGTGTGCTGACCGACGTCGTTGGCTTTCTCTTTTTGATGCCCGCTTGCCGCCAGCTCATCAAACGTTCGTTGAGAGACCGATTTGACCGTGCCGTGCGTCAGGGCACGGTCGGCGTCCGTTTCAACGTCGACGAGATGGGAAACCGGTCCGGTCGACCACCGATGAAGAACGTCACACCACCCGGGTCCCCCGATCGCGACTCATAGGACGGGCCGAGGATGCCGTCAGAGGGACAAGTGCACTGGGGGGGCCTGCTGTCACTAGTGCTGTTCTACGCGCTGGTGGTATCAGTTGCGCGAACCGCAACTCAGCGACACAGCAGCGGCACCGCGTCGGATCTCATGGTCGCACGACGGCGGATGCCACTCTGGATCGGCATCTTCACCATGTCAGCCACATGGGTGGGGGGCGGCTATGTGAACGGGACCGCCGAAGCGACCTACGGGAGCGGTCTGGTGTGGGCCCAGGCTCCGTGGGGCTACGCGCTCAGCCTCGTGATCGGGGGTTTGATCTTTGCCCGTCCCATGCGGCAGCGTCGCTTTACGACCATGCTCGATCCCATGGAGCAACGATATGGGCCACGGGTTGCCGGCGTGCTGGCCATCCCGGCCCTGTCTGGCGAACTCTTCTGGACCGGAGCCATTCTGACAGCGCTGGGCACGACCTTTAGCACCGTCCTCGGCCTGAACTTCTCGGTCTCGATTATCGTGTCCGCAGCGGTGGCCATTGCCTACACCCTCTTGGGGGGACTGTGGGCCGTTGCATTTACCGACGTGGTGCAGCTCGTGTTCTTCATGTGCTGTCTATGGCTGGTTGTGCCTCTGGCGGCGACCAACGTCGGAGGACTGCACACGGCGTGGCTAGAGTATCAACGTACGATGGGTGGTCTTTCGCTACTCCCACCCTGGAAGGGATGGCTCCATCCAGAGTGGGGCCCCATTTATTGGAGCTGGTGGGACGCGGCGCTCTTGCTCATATTTGGCGGCGTGCCCTGGCAGGTGTACTTCCAACGTGTCCTCTCATCCGAGAACGAGCACACAGCCGTGCGCCTGTCGCTGATAGCGGCCGTGGTCTGCATCCTTGCCGCCATACCAGCGGCGCTCGTCGGGGTCATCGGAGCCGTGGCCGATTGGGAGGCGGTGGGGATCGCCACGCCAGACGCGGCGATGGTGCTCCCATCGGTGTTCCGGTATCTCACAAGTCCGTTCGTGGCGAGTCTGGGTCTGGGGGCGTTGGCAGCCGCCGTGATGTCTTCGGTGGATTCGTCCATCTTGTCGGCCTCCTCGCTCGGCGCCTGGAACGTCTATCGCCCTCTTGTCAATCCCGCCGCCGACTCCCGCGCGCTCGCTCGCGTGATACGGCGCCTGGTGATCATCGTGGGCGTAGCCGCCACATTGCTGGCACTTCGTATTCAAAGTGTCTATGCGTTGTGGTTTCTGTGTAGCGACTTCGTCTATTGCATCCTCTTTCCACAGCTAGTCACGGCACTGTTCGACCGCAAAGCGAACCGGTATGGAGCCGTCGCCGGGGTGGCGGTCTCATTCATCCTACGGGTTGGTGGTGGAGAGCCTGTGCTCGCCATCCCACGACTCCTCCCCTACCCAATGCTCGACCCGACCACCGACGCCGTCCACTTTCCGTTTCGCACCACCGCTATGCTCGCCGGACTCCTCACCATCATGATCGTGTCGCGGATTACCATACGACGATGTCCGCC
>JAYZGM010000277.1:0-8420 GCA_036336225.1 Acidobacteriota bacterium
GCTCCGGAACGTCTCGGTGTCTGCTTGGCGACGCGCGGCCCGGCTCACCATGTCACCCTCGGCCATCAGCTTCCAGATTTTGACGTCCTGGTCCTGCCTGATCAGGCGTCCACCGCCGTGGACGACCACCGCGTCGAACACCGGGTCACGCGGATGCACGTGGTTGAGGTAATCGGACAGTCGACTGGCCGATTGCGAATGACCGGTGGCGAAGACACGTTGTGCCTCGAGGCCGTTCAGCAGGTCGGTCGCACCCGGGTCACGCACCGCCTTGCCGACCGCCGAGAAAATGTCATATGACAGGGCGTCATCATCGATGGTGCCGTCATGCGTGACGTCGAGTGATCCGTAGCGTGACGGGCTCCATCGACGCAGGTGATCGACCCCAACATGCTGGGCGGAGACCCCCACCCAGACGTATCCGTTGCGGATGAAATACGCCCCCGCCTGAAACCAATCGATATCGAGGTCACGACCGGCCGTCACGTTGTTCCACTCGACCACAACGGTGCCGTTGAACCGACGACGTGTGGCGGGGCGTCGTACGACGAGACGCGTCCGGTAGGGGTGACCGCTGTCGATGATGTCGCCGGTGGACAGCGCCGGGGCGGTGTAGCGATTGGCGGTGCCCTCGATAAAAAACTCCTCTTCGACGTAGCCGTATTCGGACAGATCGATGGCGGAGGTCGAGAACACGAAATCGCGTGACGGGTTGCCGGGTGGCACCGACACGGCGACCGGCCCGGTCAGGGTGGCAGGTGGGGTTTGAGCCGCCGCGTCAGCCGAGAGGGCGAGACAGACAAGTGCGCACGTGAGTGGTCGCATCGAGGTTTGTCCGGGTGATAGACGTCGGGTCGTGACGCCGTTGGCGAACGGGTCAGCAAAGCCGACCCGTTCGCCGACGGGTTACTCTGCGTCGATTTCGTCGTAAATCACCTGCACGTAAGGTTCCAGCCGCGCTGGGGGAGGCACGTTGAACGTGCTTCTGAACCGTGGAGCGGGTCGCCAGCTTTCGGAGAACTCCGCGGCCGAGCGTCCCGACGCCTTTGCCAGTCGCGCTGCCGCCACGAACGACTCGACGAACGCGGCCATCTCAGCCAGATCGCCCGTGGTCATCTGGGTGCTGTGACCGGTGATGATGGTGTCGACGTCGGTCACGGTCGCATGCGCCAGCCGTAGGGTCTGCGCGTACTCCACACCGCTTCCCCCATTGCTTGCGTCTAAGATCGGCACCTGCTTGCCGGGAAACATGTCTCCGGCGTGCATGGTCCGTAGGGCCGGGAAGACCACCCATGTGTCGCCACCGGTGTGACCACGGCCAAAGTAGTACAGGTCTACCTGATCGTCGCCGGTGCCGAGCGTCATACGCTCGTTGTAGGTACGCGTGGGTAAGCCATGCCCATCATTTTGTTCGAACACGTCCGGAAAATCTCCGGGGAAGCCGGTGACCGGATTCCACTCCTCCATTAATGTCCCCGCGTTCTCGTGCGCGACAAAATCGACCGACGCGGGGAACTCGACGTTGCCACTCACGTGGTCGAAATGGGCGTGCGTATTGATGATTGTCGTCACCGGATTCGACGTCAGTTCGCCGATCGCGTTGATCAGCGGCTGTCCCCAGCCGGCCACTTTGGTGTCGACCAACACCACGCCGTCACTGGTCACAAACGCGGCGGAGTTGCCCCCACCCCCACGCAGGACATACAGGTTGTCTTCAAGCTGCTCGACTGCGACGACCATTTCGCCCTGCTGTGCCGATACGGCGACCAGCGACAGCACCCCCACCGCCAGCACGGCGCCCAACACCACTCTTCTCATCCTGCTTCCTCTAGAAAGACCTTGGTTTGACACAGACCGCGTAGTTCGCGATCGCACCTGAAGCCAAGTGTAATCGGAAGACGTCGTTCCCTGATGCGTTATGGTTGGCTGCGGTGGATGATCGTAGTGAACCCCGGGCCTCGATGACACGCCTACCGACCGGGGCCGTTGACTGGCCGAGTTTTGGCGCCTGTGTCGCCATCATCGCATTGGTCTGTGTGCCGCTCGCGGTGTTTCCCGAGACTGGCGGGCGATTTCTGGAGCGCGTTTACACCCTGATGGCCGCCGAGCTCGGTTGGGCCTATCTGCTCGCAGGGTGTGTGGCGATGACGATCCTCGCCTGGCTCGGATTCGGACGTTATGGGCAGGTTGTCCTCGGCGCTGATGACACCCCACCTGACTTCTCCACCTACAGCTGGATTGCGATGTTGTTTTGCGCCGGCATCGGGGCCGGCCTGCTCGCGTGGGCCCCGATTGAATGGGCCCACTACCTCGATGCGCCGCCGTTCGGGGTCGAGCCTCGCTCGGTGGAGGCGATGGCCTGGGCATCGACCTATGGGCTCTTTCACTGGGGGCCGACCGCCTGGTGTTTCTACTGTCTGCCGACCATTGGCATCGCCTACCCGTACTACACCAAGCGGCTGACCTATCTTCGGTTCAGCACCAGCTGTCATTACTTCTTTGCGGGACGCGAGGAGACGAGACGTGCGCGAGTCATCGACTGGGTTTTCATGGTTGCCCTTCTGGGCGGGGCCGGCTCGTCATTGGGGTTTTCGACGCCCCTGATCGCGGCTTGTATCAGTCGGCTGACCGGTGTGGAGAACCACTTTGGTTTGGAGGCGTTCGTTGTCGGTCTCTGCGTGGCGTTGTTTGGTTCCAGCGTGTGGTTTGGGCTCGAAAAGGGGATCAAGCGTCTCAGCGATGTAAACATCCTGCTCGCGCTCGCTCTGTTGGTCGGGATGCTCGTCGGCGGGCCAACCGTCTTCCTCTTCAAGACATCGCTCAGCAGCGTCGGGCTGATGGTTTCCGAATTTGTGCGGATGAATAGCTGGACGGACCCGTTCACACAGTCCGGTTTCGTGGAGAGCTGGACGGTCTTCTACTGGGCGTGGTGGATCGCCTACGGGCCGTTCGTCGGCCTGTTCGTCACCCGGATTTCGAGGGGCCGGACCATTCGCGAGGTCGTGGTGGGCATGGTGGGGTGGGGGACGCTCGGGTCGGTCGTGTTCTTCATGGTGATGGGCAACTATTCCCTGTTTCTGGAGCTGACCGGTGCCCTCGGGGTGTCTGACTTGTTGATGACAGACGGCGCCCCGACCGCGATCGTCGCTTCGCTGGATCAGATGCCGCTCGGGGGCGGCGTCGTGGCGGTGTTTTGTGTGGTCGCTATCATCTTTGCCGCGACGACGTATGACTCGGCTTCCTATACTCTGGCTGCGGCGGCCACCCGACGTCTTGTGGCCGGGGAGGATCCCCCACGCTGGCATCGCCTGTTCTGGGCCGTGGCGCTGACATTGCTGCCGCTGACGTTGATGTCTGTCGGTGGACTGCGTGTCATGCAGACCGCCACGCTCGTCGTCTCGTTGCCGATCCTGGTCGTGGGCGTGTTCATGTCGGTTGCGCTCGTCAGGCAGCTGGGCGCTGATGCCAGGTCGCCGGTATCACGGATACAGGGGACTAATCGACATTGAGCGACCGAAAGGGGGGCGCTTTCACCGCCCATAGAGATGGCAGAAAGGCGACGCCAACCAGCAGGTGTGGCGCGAATGGAGTCACTCCGGTGGTGGTAGGTCTCCGACGGCCGGGCCGATCCCGGTCAAGCCCATGCCTCGCCCCATCGCCACGCGAACGATGCGGTGGACCGGACGGACCGGCGCCCGAGTCAGTCTTGTCCAGGCCAGAGTCGGCGCGCCGCCGTTTCACTACCGACCGCCACGTCATGGTTGCCCGTCAGCCCAAGTCTCGTGTGCCGGATTCTCCCGCCGGCTGGCCATCTTCTTGACAATGGTGGGGATCTTGAAGACAGTTCCGATCGTCATGCTCAGAACCACTCATCGTGTCGTTGCCGCGACTACCGTCTGTGTGCTCGGTTTCTCCGGAGCCTCGCTGGGGCAGGACCCTGACCCCGGTCGTGATCTGGCCGCGGAAGACTGGCCGCTTGCGGGTGGCGATTGGACCAGCTCAAGGTATTCGACCCTCACCGATATCAACACCGTCACCATCGATCGCCTCAGCGGAGCCTGGGTCACGCGGTTGGAGGGTGGTGCGTCGTCACGGGCGACGCCGGTCGTCAAGGATGGCGTGATCTATCTCACCGCCGGAGCGAGTGTGCTGGCGATTGACGGTGGAACCGGCGAGACGGTGTGGCGGTGGGAAGCGGAGAATCCCGAAACCCAGATGGTGCCATCATGGCAGGGCGTTGGCTTGAGCGACGACCTAGTCTTTGTCGGGTTGCGGAGTGTGCAAGTCGCGGCGCTCCGTCAGGACACCGGCGAGCTGGTCTGGGCGGAGACGGTCGGCAGCGTGCCCGAAGTAGCGGGTGAAACGGTGACCACCGCGCCGATTCATGCCTCGGGGAAGGTGTTCGTCGGTGTGGCCAACGGCGATTCCGGGGGGCAGGGGCGTGTCGTCGCCCTCGATGCGTCCACGGGCGAGATCGCGTGGACGTTTTTTGTCGTCCCACGCCCGGGGGAGTTTGGACACGAGACGTGGCCGCAGGACTCTGACATCTGGGAGGTCGGTGGCGGTGGTGTGTGGTTGGTCGGGACCGTCGACCCCGATCTGAGGAGCGTCTACTTTGCTACGGGCAATCCGGTGCCCATGTTTGGGGGGGAGATTCGTGGCGGGGACAACCTTTTCACCGCTTCGGTGCTGGCACTCGACATCGAGACTGGCGAACGCCGGTGGCACTACCAGGTGGTTCGCCACGACATCTGGGATGCCGACATCGCGACTCCCATGCTGCTCTACGACGTAGAGGTCGATGGGCAGATACGCAAGGGGGTGGCGGCTATGCGGGCAGATGGATTCTTGTTTCTCTTCGACCGCGAAACCGGTGAGCCTCTCGTGCCGATCGAGGAGCGACCGGTACCACAAGACCCGGGACAGCTCACGGCGGCCACCCAACCGTTCCCGGTTGACGGCGAACGGATCATTCCTGACTGTTCCTACTGGCGAGATCGGGTGCCACCACCGTTCGAGCTCAGCTGTAGCTTTTTTACGCCCCCTTCGGCGGACCAACAGACGGTGGTGGCGTTGGGGGCACCGATTCCGATGGTTCGGGTGACCCCCATGTCATTCAGCCCGCAGACGGGCCTCATCTACGCCCAGGGCCGAGGCCATGTGGGGAGAGCCAAGCGCTTTGAGGACCCGTGGATCTCTGACAATCGGCCGGGCGGCTATCTCAGACTCGGGTTGCCGGAGTCGGCAGGTGTGCTGGCCGCGGTTGACCCGCGCACAAACCGAGTGGTGTGGAAGCAAGAGTTGACCGGGGGGCGTCTCGCGACAAGCGGTCCGTTGACCACCGCGGGTGGATTGGTCTTCTGGGGCTCCGCCGACGGACAGCTCGACGCTTATCACGCCGAGACGGGCGAGCGGTTGTGGGCGTTTCAGGCGACACCGGTGGGGGCGAGGATGCGTCCGGGGCCGACGGCCAGTTACGCGTTCGAGGACCGGCAATACATCGCGATGCCAATGGGCAACGAGCTCTGGGCGTTCGCACTTGACGGGACCGTGCCGCCGCGAGACGAACCTTCCGCTGAGCCATTGTCGGACTTGGTCCGCTGGACCGGCCCGGCGCCGAGGGACACCGACCAAATCGAGACCGGGACCCTCCGCGAGAACCCCTCTTGGTCGTTGGGGGGGAGCCGAAGTGCGATCGATGAGCACGCGTTCGGTCCGCAGCGGGTTCGAGTCACCGTCGGCACTCGCGTGCGGTTCATCAACAACGGCGAGATTCCGCACACCGTCGAGGCGCGCGACGGAAGCTGGGCGACGGGCGCTATCGAGCCTGGGTTGTTCGAGTATGTCGCCTTCGACACGCCCGGTCTCTTCATGTTTCACTGTGCTGATCATCCTTGGGCGCTGGGCGAAATCACCGTCGAGCGGTGACACACGTCGCCGGCCGAGATGGTCGTTGCCACGCCGGGTGAAGCTGGCCGGTCACGAGGCCGGGTCGGCTTGCCAGGAACCCAAGTTGGGTCGCACGGTTTCGCGCGCCCTCTTACAGGCTTAGAATGCGACGGAACGTTGTGAAGCAAGGAGAGGACTATGCGTCATCGAACCGCCAACGTTACCGTGGGGATCATCATCGCGGGGCTAACCGGATTCTCGACACCGGGTGTCGCCCAGGAGATGCAACGTACCGCCTGGGGAGCACCGGACTTGCAGGGTATCTGGGACTTTCGCTCCATCACGCCATTGCAGCGTTCGGAGGAGTACGCTGAGCGGGAGTTTCTGACGGAGGAGGAAGCGGCGGGACTGGAGCAGGCCACGGTCGAGCGTGAGCAAGAGCTACTCGATCGTCCGGCCCGACGGACGCAGGCCGGGGCCAGCGTTGACCGGGGGGAGGATGGGGCCCTGGGTGCGTACAACGATTTCTGGTTGGATCGGGGCACGACGACGGTGGGCAGTCGTCGAACCTCGCTCATCGTGGATCCCCCTGACGGGCGCATGCCGACCTTGACCGCGGAAGCGGAGCGTCGCGCGGACGGGAGACGCGCATATCGTGAGGAGCATCCTGCTGACTCCTGGGAAGACCGTGGGTTGAACGACCGGTGTATGTTTACAACCGGGTTGCCGATGGTCCCGAGCGCCTACAACAACAACGTGCACATCTTCCAGACGCCGGACCATATCGCCATGGTCATCGAGATGACGCATACCTTGCGGGTGGTGCAGCTGGATGGTCGTCCCCACGGGACACTGCCACAATTCGCCGGGGACTCGCGTGGCTACTGGGAGGGCGATACTTTGGTGGTGGAGACACAGAACTTCCATCGACTCACAAGTCTACGTGGCTCAACCCCCAACGCTCATCTGACGGAGCGGTTCACGCGGGTCGGCCCGGATACCATCCAGTATGAGTTCACGATTGAGGATTCGGATACATGGGAGCGACCCTGGACGGCGCAGGTCGAACTCATGAAGACCGATGAACCGTTGTATGAGTATGCCTGTCATGAGGGAAACTACTCCATGGAGGGGATTCTGGCCGGCGCCCGGGCCGAAGAGGCGGCGGCGCGGTAGGACGAAGGGCACCGTCCTGTTCGTGATGACTGCGCATCCAATGAGGCGAAGATGAGGAAGATGAGAATGATGCGCACGACAATCGCTATTCCCGAGGATTCGTTTCGCCAAGCCAAGACAGAAGTGGCTTTCCGTTTCGCGACGATTGGTCGTGGGGGTCGACGTTTCAGAGGACTCGCCCTCGTGCTGCTTCCCGACTCAGGACGCACGCGGTCGTCACGGCATTGAGGACGCGAATACGCGGGGGGCTCTGGCTGATGGCTGGAGGACTGCTCAGTTACCACGCCGGTACGATTGTTACGACGCGAAGTGGTGAACTCCTTGTCGGCCCGGGGGTGTTCACGGCGGCCGCCATCGGCTGGGTGTTTGTCACGACGGTGGTGCTATGGCGCCGTCTCCGCGGCTCTGGTCGGGTTTGACCCCGGTGGCAAGCAAGAACCAGGCGCCGCGCAGCGCCCGCATGGGGTTCGCGGCGAAGCCCCGTCTGATGAAATGATCAACGCGGAACGATTTCTGATGTCCATGGTGAGAGAGGCCATGGGGGGTGGGAAGGGACGAAGGCATGGCCGGCGGCGTCGAGGCGGTGGGTTGTTGGAGGCCGCGACCAGTCCGCTCGGGATGGGGGCGCTCGGCGTGGCCGTTGCCGCGTTCGAGCACTTCACGCAGAAGCCGAGCCGGGGGGTGTCGCGTCTGTCCCACAACCTAGACCGAGCCGTACACCACCCGTACCAGCAAGGTCCACTCCGCCGCCACTTCCACCGCTGCCGAATGTGGCGACGTCCCCCGGTCCGCTTCCGCCGCTACCCGTGACGCCAGAGGTCGAATCGACCGCCACGGTCGGCGAGGCCATCCTGATGCTACGGGCGATGGTCGCCGCGGCAAACGCCGACCACGAGCTGGATACGGAAGAACGCGCCCGGATCGAGCGGGCCACGACCGACGTCGGCGTCTCGGAGGACGAACGACAGTTTCTGCGAACAGAGATGGAGCACCCGTGGAGTCTCAAGAAGCTCGCCGAGTCCGTATCCTCCCTCGAGCTTGCCCGCGAGGTCTATCTCGCGTCACTCATGGCGATCGACGTGGATAGCGCGGCCGAGGCGCACTACCTCCGCAAGCTCGCCGAGCGTCTCGGTCTGGACCAGATGGCGGTCGAGGAGCTCGAGGGCCTGTTGGAACCAGAGGACTCGGACGAGTAGCGGAAGCGGGAGTTGCGCGTCGAGGCTAGCCACCCGCGGGTACGCAGGCGCCCCGCGCTGCGTGTCGTGTCAGCCGGCAGCCGCTTCAGTCTCCTGCATGACGCGCAGGACGTTGCCGCCCATGACCTTGCGGACATCGTCCTCAGAGAAGCCGCGATC
>JAYZGM010000278.1:0-6268 GCA_036336225.1 Acidobacteriota bacterium
AGCACCCAGATTACCGAGATTCGTCAGGGTAGGCTCCTGGTTCGACTAACCCAGGCGCCCGTCGATGGCGCAGCGAACCTCGCTCTGCTCAAGCTGCTGGCAAAGACGTTGGACGTGCGTCGAAGTGCAGTCCGACTCGGCCGCGGCGACCACGCGCGGGAGAAACAGATCATGGTGACCGGGCTCACTGTAGCTCAGTTGGAACGACGCGTGCGTGCCGCGCTGTCCGCGTGACCACGGATTCCGGGAGATCGATGTCCTCCCTTAGTGGACGGCCATGAGCAACCGATTCCAACGGGTACGCGTGAAGAAATGGGTTGCCGCCGATCCCAGACGACGCAGGGTGGCCCCCACTCCAACCTCTGCGTAAAAGTCGCTTTCTGACTCGTAAGACCAATATAGAACGAACGCCCGACCCTTGACATAGTGCACCGGAAGGGCGCCCCAATATCGACTGTCCTGTGAGTCCCCCCGGTTGTCACCCATCATGAATAAGTGTCCCTCGGGTACCGCCTGGGGGCCAAAGGTGCCGCGGATATCTGGGGGCAACCGCCCGTTCGGTCGCATCGCATCCAGGTAGGGCTCGTCGATCGCGCTATCGTTGATGAACACTCGACTCTGTCGCATCTCGATAGTCTCACCCGGCAACCCAATGACACGCTTGATAAAGTCGCGTTCCGGCTCCTCGGGAAACTTGAAGACGAGTATGTCACCGCGTTCAATCTCGCCTATGGGCAACAACGCCCGCTCCAGACCGGTCGTCGTCGGTGCGTAGACAAATTTGTTCACCAGCAAGTGATCCCCGATCAAGAGGTTCTCTTCCATCGACCCCGTCGGGATCTTGAAAGCCTGGACCACCCACGTGCGTACAAACAACGCGAGGACAACCGCGATGACGATCGATTCGAAGTACTCCCGGGCCGTAGACTTCTTGAATTGGGTATCTCGTGCCATGAGTCTCTTACTCGGAATCCACAGTCAGGACTGCAAGAAACGCCTCTTGCGGAATCTCCACCCGACCAACCCGCTTCATACGGCGCGTAACTTAGTTGTGCATAAACAGGAGCTTGCGTTTACGGGTGATGTCACCACCATAGCACTTGGCCAGCACGTTCTTGCGAAGCGCTTTGACCGACTCCCGGGCGATTATGCGACCACCTACTGTCGCCTGAATCGCCACCTCGAACATCTGACGCGGAATGAGCTTGCGGAGCCGAACGGCTAGAGCCCGCCCCCGCGTATAGGCCGTCTCCTTGTGCACGATGACCGAGAGCGCGTCGACCGAGTCACCATTCACCATCAGATCAAGCTTGACCAGCGGTGAGGCCCAGAAGCCGGTCACGTGGTAGTCAAGCGATGCATACCCACGCGACAACGTCTTCAGCTTGTCATAAAAATCAAGCACCACCTCGTTGAACGGTAACTCGTAGGTAATCATCACCCGGTTCGACGCGAGATACTCCAGCCCCTTTTGAACACCTCGTTTCTCTTGACAGAGCTGCAAGATTCCACCTACGTAGTCGGCAGGGCTCAAGATCATTGCTGTGATAACCGGTTCTTCTAGCGCGACGATGCGGCCCGCATCGGGCAGCTTGGCGGGGCTGTCGACTTCGAACGTCTCGCCATCGGTGGTCGTGACCCGATACAGCACGCCCGGCGCCGTCGTGACCAGATCCATGTCGAACTCGCGTTCCAGTCGTTCCTGGATGATCTCGAGGTGGAGCAATCCCAGAAACCCGCATCGGAACCCAAACCCAAGCGCGGTCGAGGTCTCAGGCTCGAAGAAGAAGGAGGCATCATTCAGACGCAACTTCTCAAGCGCCTCTCGGAGGTCACTGTATTGGTGCCCTTCGACCGGATAGAGCCCCGCGAACACCATCGGCTTCATTTCGGTGAAGCCGACACAGGCTTCTGGCGTCCGGCGAGCGGCCTCGGTGAGCGTATCGCCAATTTGGGCGTCACTCACGGTCTTGATGCCAGCGATCACGAACCCGACTTCGCCGGCGGCCAACTGGGACACGACTTCCGGTTTGGGCGAGAACACCCCAACCTGCTCGACCTCATATTCTTGACCGCAGGCCATCAAACGCACCTTCGTCCGAGGACGAATCGTCCCATCGACCACGCGGATGAGCACGATCACCCCGCGATACGAGTCATACCAAGAGTCAAAGATCAGGGCTTTCAACGGGGCATCGCGGTCACCGGCGGGCGGTGGCACACGCTCGACGACAGCGTCGAGGATGTCGCGCGCCCCCACGCCGTCCTTGGCGCTGGCCAAGATGGCGTCGTCGGCGCTGAGGCCAACGATGTCCTCAATCTGACGAACCGTCTCCTCAGGTTGGGCCCCGGGCAAATCGATCTTGTTGACGACCGGCAGGATCTCCAGATTCTGGTCGACCGCAAGATAGGCGTTCGCCACCGTCTGAGCCTCGACCCCTTGCGAGGCATCGACCAGGAGCACCGCGCCCTCGCAGGCCGTGAGGGCACGGGTCACCTCATACGAAAAATCGACATGGCCCGGTGTGTCAATGAGGTTCAGCACGTGCGGCACCCCGTTTTCCGGTGTGTAAGTCAACCGGACGGCGTGCGCCTTGATCGTGATGCCGCGCTCTCGTTCCAGGTCCATCGAGTCGAGCACCTGGGCCTCCATCTCGCGTGGGCGGAGTGCTCCGGTGAGCTCGAGGAATCGATCAGCGAGTGTCGACTTCCCGTGATCGATATGCGCGATGATTGAAAAATTTCGGATGTGGCGCTGGCTCATGAACGGATAGCCATTATAGTCCGTGTGGCAGCTTACCCCTGCGCCAAACGGCCGGTTCACGGTGTAACCGTCGTGCTCGGGAGGTCTTTGAGCCGGGCAGAGCCCAACCAAAGGCGCTGGTCACGACCGGTCTGCGAGCGGAACGAACGGCTGGGGATACGAAGGGCCGACGTAGTCGGCGCGGGGACGGATGAGACGGTTGTTGGCATACTGCTCAAGCACGTGGGCAGTCCAACCAGCGACACGACTGACGACAAAAATTGGGGTAAACAGCTCGACTGCGATCCCCAGCGTGTGATAGGTCGAGGCTGAGTAAAAGTCGACGTTCGCGTCGATACCGGTCTCTTCCTTCATGACCGCTTCCACTCTCTGGGAGATCTCCAACCATCGAGTCTTGCCCGCCTGTTCCCCGAGGTCACGGGACATCTGGCGGAGGTGGGTCGCCCGCGGGTCTTCGGTTCGATACACCCGATGCCCAAACCCAGGCACTTTTTGCTTGCGCGCCAGCATGCCACGGATGGTGTCCGTCACCCGGTCCTCTTCAGCGTCCTCACCGATCGCCATCAGCAGTTTCATGACCTCCGCGTTGGCTCCGCCGTGGAGCGGGCCCTTTAGGGCGGTCACACCGGCCACGATGGTCGAGTGGATGTCGGTGAGTGTCGCGGCCGCCACCCGGGCCGCGAAGGTCGAGGCGTTCAGCTCATGATCGGCGTGAAGGATGAGCGCCACGTCGAAGGCCCGGGTCGCTAACTCGCTCGGGCGTTCTCCGGTGAGGAGATACAGAAAATTGGCGGCGTGCCCCAGCACCGGATCCGGGTCCATCGGCCCCCCACCGGCCGCGACCCGCCCCAGCGTCGCCACCAAGGTCCCGGCTTGGGCCGTGACTCGCACGGCCTTTCTCAGTGACGCACCGGCTGAGTCATCCTCAACATCCGGGTCGTAGTGCGCCAGGACGGACAACCCGGTCCGTACGGCATCCATCATATGGCCAGACGGCAACGTGCGGATCATCCGAACCACCGGATCGGGTAGCGCGCGGTGTCTGGCGAACTCCGTCTGCAGGTCACCTAGCTCCCTGCGCGTGGGCAAACGACCGTGCCACAGGAGATGGCACACCTCCTCAAATGTCGTGTGTCGAGCCAGATCGTGGATGTCATGTCCGCAGTAAGCGAGCACCCCGCGCCGGCCGTCGAGGTAGCAGATTCTCGACGAGGTCGCGACAACGCCTTCCAAACCGGCCGCGGCTTTGGCCTGTGATGTCATCGGCGGGAAGAATAGTGGCGAGCGCGTCCAGACGCAACTGCCGTCAGAATTCAACGCGGCAGGCTGGTAGAGTGACCTTGGAGGATTTAAGCCTGAGGCCAGTACGCATGACGAAACACACCGCGATCAATCTGGAGGCAAAGCTGGCGGGCTTCACTGAGCAGTGGGCTCCGAAGGTCGTCGCGGAAATGAACGACTATCAGTTCAAACTGGTTAAGCTGGAGGGGGAGTTTGTGTGGCACAACCACCGCGAGACCGATGAGACCTTCATCGTGTTGCGTGGCGAAATGTCGATCGAGCTCCGCGACGGCATGGTGGCCCTCTCGGCCGGCGAGATGTATGTGGTGCCCCGGGGAATCGACCACAAACCGCGGGCGACGAACGAGTGTCACGTCTTGCTAGTTGAGCCGCGCGGCGTGATCAACACTGGAGACACGGGTGGGGCGCGAACAACCGACAACGACGTGCGGGTTTAGCGACGCTTCGTTTCAGACCGCCAAGGATCGGGCGTGTTTCACTAACCGGCGCACTTTTCAATGACCCCGCGACGAGAGGACTGCCATCTCCCGACGGACACCAGGCTTGCTTCAGCTGTACGCATGTTGCCCCCGAAAAATGTCTAGCAGCCCGTGGCGACCCCGCCGCCGTATTCAAGCGCTAAGCTCGGCTGGCAGGGTACGACGAGGGAGCAAATTGCGCATTCTCGACCGAGAAGCAACGCCGGGCAAGCAAGATTCTGCGCCACTCGAATGTCGCGGGGCTTTCACCTCGCGCTGCTACTCATGAGACCAGATCAAATTCGCGCACTCCTCGAGGCCGTGCAGAGCGGCACTCTGGACCTCACATCGGCGCAGGAAGAGCTGACATCCGCCCTCCGTCGGGCGCCATTCGAAGACCTCGGGTTCGCGCGAATCGACCATCACCGGGTCGTCCGACAGGGGTTCCCCGAGGTCGTCTTTGGCCAGGGGAAGACGGCGGCTCAGATCGCGACGATCTCCGAACGGATCGTGGCAGCTGGCCACAATCTGCTAATCACGCGGACAACCCGCGACGTCTTCGAGGCGGTGCGGGCCGACGTGCCCGATGCGATCTTCCACAAGACGGCTCGGGTCATCAATCACGTCGTCGAGGAACCGGAACCAGGGCACGGAACCATCCTGGTGGTCTCGGGCGGAACTTCGGACCAACCCGTGGCCGAAGAAGCTGTCGTGTCAGCGGAGACGATGGGCAATCGGGTGGAGCGGCTCTACGATGTCGGGGTAGCCGGTATCCATCGTTTGCTCTCGGAACAAGACCGTCTTGGGCGAGCCCGGGTCATCATCGTCGTGGCCGGAATGGAGGGAGCGCTGGCCAGCGTCGTCGGGGGATTGGTCCGAGCACCCGTCATCGGCGTGCCGACGAGTGTGGGTTACGGCACCGGATTCGGGGGTGTCGCTCCGCTCCTCTCTATGCTCAATAGCTGTGCGACAGGGGTCGGGGTGGTTAACATTGACAACGGCTTCGGAGCGGCCGCGCTGGCAAGCCTTATCACACACGCTTGAAATAGTGTCTTCTGTGTATTATTCTTTCAAGTTTGGGTCCTAATAGACACTATTGTCATGGTGTGTCTGGTGCCTGATCTCCACTCAGTGTCCTGAATTTTACGTCCGACCGGGGCCACCCCACGACCGGAACCGGCACCTCACCGGTCTGGCGGCGGCGCGCCGGCTCGGCGTCGCGACCGATGCACGCAGGAACCCTCACGACCATTGAATTCGACCGCGTGGTCGAAGCGGTCGTGAGCTATGCGCTGACCCCGCTTGGAGCGCGCAAGCTGGCTGAGCTGCGGCCCCTCACCGATCGGCGTGGGGTGCAGACTGCGCTCGGTCTAACATCCGAAGGAGTTCGGTACCTCACCGCCAATCGGAGCCTCCCTTTAGAGGCTCCAACGGATCTCGAGACGATTCTGGCGAAGCTGGCGATCGAGGCCCAGCCGCTGGATCCGCTGGACCTGCGCAAGCTGGCCGACTTCCTCCAATCGGTTGACACGACCTGTCGCGGGGTCCAGGCAGCCAGCGGTGGCCCGTATCCGGCGTTGCGGACCCTCGTTGACGGTAGTGCGACCTGGAGTCGCGAATGCGGTGTTGTCCGGAAAAAGATCGACGGGGTGGGCGAGATTGCGGACGACGCCAGTCCGGAGCTCAAAACCATACGAAGTCGTCTCCGGAAACAGCGGCATCGTCTTCGCGGCAACCTAGAGTC
>JAYZGM010000279.1:0-9769 GCA_036336225.1 Acidobacteriota bacterium
CGTAGTCCTGAGGCAGCGCAACAGAGATCCGATAAGTTCGTCCAGTGACCTCAGAGGTCAGGTCACGGCTCTCCGTGTCAGCCAATGCCCCTGGAAAAGGCTTCCATCGGTCCGCTTCGCCTACACCTTCGTTGATCGCGCACGCCACCATTGCCAACAAGAGTAGAGGCGAAAGACGCATCACTTTCGTCTTGGGTCCTCCCACCCACGAAACTGAGGCTGAAAGAGCTAACGCGGTGACTCACCGCGGGTGTGCGGCGTCCCACTCGCGGGCACAGACCTAAGGTTCTGACATTCTTGCCGGCACGTTGCCGTCGAAGGTCGGAAATATGTCGATGCCCTCCCGTGAAGTGACAACCCCGAGGGAGAGTTGGCCCGACGAGTTCTGTGGCGGTTGGTAGGACACCCGGTACCGATTACTCACCAGCAGATGCTTGTTCGCCAGATTTCGGCCCAACTTTGACAGCTTGTCGACTAAGTCGGCAGGTTCGGTAAAGTAATCGAACGAACCTCTGGTGTTCTCGGCCAAGATTTCCCCAAAAACGGCCTGCGCCCCCCAATTCCTGGTCCCCAGCCCCCTACCCCACACCAAAGTGTGCACTTCTGCCGAGTTAAGGACCATCCGGCGCCCCATCTCATCCAACCGTCCCCGACTGTATCGCTGGCGCCTACCAAGACCTGGACCATCAATACTGAGCATGACAATGACGGGATAATACGGGTACAAATTATTGGGCATCGTCCAACCAACGCCGCCCACCGCACGCCTGCTCTCCCCCTGCGTCCTGACACACTGACTCACACGCACATCACTGTTGGCGACGAAGCTCCTCCAACGCACCCCACTCCGTGAATGGCGAGAGGAGCGCCAGGTCCGTATCGGTGACGTTTGAGAGCCAGAGGGATCGTTCGTGCAGTCCTGTGCCCCCGAACGTCTCCAGCAGCGTCTCCCAGGTCGGAGAAGGTGTCGGTTCTTGCTGCGTGTAGAGCGGCGTACTGAACAGGGCGAGGCTGAAAACAACGATCGCAATGAAGCGCCTGTAGTTCCTGGTCACTGGCGTCCTCCAGCTCCGGTGTTGAACGGCGACCTGTGTAGCCTACCGCTGGCTGGCAGGGGATTCAACGCAGGGAAGGTAGCCCGCCGCGGCAACCCCGGGGGGGAGGGGGAAATCTCTCCGTGGGCCATCCCACCCACGAAACCTGCTATCGTCGCGCCAAAGGAAAGGACGTGATCATGAGCGATGCGAACGTTCAAATCGTAAAAAACATGTTCGAGCGATTTCGAGCAGGAGATGCGCCAGGTTTCTTGGCGCTCCTGACGGATGACGTGTATTGGGATCATCGGGGTCCCGATGGAGCTCCGTTCAATCGACTGTATGAAGGGCGGAAAGCAGTCGCTGGATTTCTGGAGGACATCGGGGGTGCTGAGGAACCCCTGTTGGTTGACGACCGAGAATATTTTGCTAGCGGTGACCGCGTTGTGTGTATCGGATTCATGCGATTCAAAGCGATCGCGACGAAGAAGGAATGGGAGTCAGACTTCGCGATGGCGATGACCGTTCGAGATGGAAAATTGAGTCGTTGGCGAATTTTCTTCGATATGCGGCTAGAGGCCGACGCAATTTCAGGGTAGGACTGATAGGCGATGACTCACTACGGTGGAGAGACCGCTACCTGGCAGGGGGAGAAACTCAAGACTCGTCGAGAAAGTGCCTGATGGCGAGAGGAGCGAGTCGGTCCATGCCGAAGCCGACGAGGACCGCCGCGAACATGACGCTCACGACCCAGGTGACGAGGGGTAGGGTCAGCCGCCTCCGAAAAGATCGATCCTCTAAGTTCTTGAAAAGATTGGCTCCTCAGGCTGGACTCGAACCAGCAACCCTCCGGTTAACAGCCGGATGCTCTGCCAATTGAGCTACTGAGGAACACGTGGCAGTCGTGCGGCTCGTGACCCTCATGAGCTGGGTCGCCCCGAGCGCAAATAGAAATTGTAATTGAGGAAGAGAACGAGCGTCAATCGTCCGCGCGGACGCGCGTCCCCCGTTTGGACCGTTTTGGGGCGCTGTCCCGAAGCTGCATGAGGGTCGCAAGAATCCCGAGGCCAAACCACCCAATGGCGAACGGGACCTGGCCGTTGGCCGGAGCCATGGGATACACCTGCCAGGGGTCGCCATTGGCAACGGCGAGCGCGCGGCTGTGGCCACCGAGGGCGAGGGCTCCGACAAGCGCCGTCCAAGCGCCGCCGAACGATGTGCTGACGATGATGACGTAGCGTTGTAGAGCCACCGAGAGGCTGGCCCCGACAAGACAGGCGAGAATCACCATCCACGGGTCGGGCTCACCGTAGGTCGGTGTCCAAAAGAGACTCAGCGCGAGTGCTCCCAGACCGGCGCCGAGAATGGCGACGCCGGCGAGGTAGATGACGAGGAGCACCGCAGCCCCGACTAGGCCACCCACCACGACGACGCCGGCGGCGGCCCACGGGGACAGTGTCCCGACAAAGAGAGAGGTCAGGTAGGCCCCGCCGATGAACCCATAGAGCGCGAGAAGCCAGCGGAACAACCGATAGCCCAGAGAGCAGGCTACGAGACCGGCCGCCAGTAGGATAATCGCCGCGGGAATCTGCGACGACAAAAAGGACATTCGCGCATTATGCCGGTGCCCGTCGAGAGGCCGCAACAGCGGGCCCGGACGTTCAGTCGTCAAAACACCCGCGGGATATCTCTGTCTTGACGACACAGCCACCTGCACCGCTAGCCGAGCTCGCCGATGCAACGGCGACGGCGCGGGGCGCCGCCATCGTCGTGATGGCCCGCTCGCCAGATGGCCCCCGAGCCCCCAAGAGCCGTCTGGCTCGGGTGCTGCCAAGCGAACACGACCGACGGACGTTATACGCCGCGTTTCTTGCCGACATGGTGGCCATGAGCCGCTCCATTGAGGGTGCGACGGTGCGAGTGGCCTACACGCCCGACGGGGGAGCGGGGGGGTTTGACCGTATCGGGGTCACGAACCAAGAGCTTGTTCCGCAACGCGACGGGAACCTTGGTGACCGGGAACGCGGTGTGTTCGAGGACCTGTTTCACCAAGGGTACTCTCCGGTGGTCATGATTGGTTCGGATCTGCCTACACTCCCACCGGCGCGGGTGGTGGAGGCACTCACGCTTTTGAAGGCGGACCCCCGGCGGGTAGTGCTTGGTCCGGCGACCGATGGCGGGTACTACTTGCTGGGACTGGGGGTGGCACGATCGGCTCCGTCGGTCCCCGATCTTTTCAGCGACGTCAGGTGGAGCACGGCGTCAACACTGGCTGATACCCTGGCCGCCGCCACGCGGTGTGGGCGCAGGGTCACACTGCTTGACGCCTGGCACGACGTGGACGACGACGTTGACCTGGCGCGTCTTCGACAGGAGTTGGTTCACGCGGGGGGAGGAGCCGACCGACGGGCTCCTCGCACCTCGGCGGTTCTCTCGTCGTTTGACGCCGACCCGCGGCGGTGGGGCTGACGGGGTTGCCGTGCGGCAAATGTCACCTGTGGTAGAGAGCCTGGTGCTGGGGCACGGGTGAGCGAGGTTGGCACCCACGCCGAGCTCATGGCGCGTCACGGGCAGTATGTGGAACTGTCTGCAATTCAAGCGAACACGTATAAATGAGCGCCCGCGCACGAGAGAATCGGGATTACACTTCGCGACGGCCTTCCATGGCCTTGAGCATGGTGACCTCGTCGGCATACTCAAGGTCGCTGCCAACCGGCACCCCCATCGCGATACGGCTGACACGCACCCCCAGCGGCTTGAGCAGCTTGGCCAAGTAGATGGCGGTGGCTTCACCTTCCACGTTCGGGTTCGTGGCCAGAATCACTTCTCGCACTTCGCCGTCGCCAACTCGCTGGAGGAGCCCCTTGATCTGAAGATCGTCGGGACCGATCCCCTTGAGTGGCGATAACGCTCCCATCAACACGTGATACGCACCGTTGAAGTCACCCGTTTTCTCGATCGCTCCGACGTTATGCGGGTCCTCCACGACACACATCACACGCCGGTCTCTCCGCTCGTCCGTGCAGTAGAAACACGGATCGCGGTCGGTAATGTTGGAACAGACCGAACAGTTCGTCACCCGTTCCTTCACATCGCGTATCGCGTCGCACAGCTGGTCGACCTCTTCGCGTGGTTGCTTCAGCAGGTGAAATGCCAACCGCTGGGCGCTTTTGGCTCCGATGCTGGGAAGCTTCTGAAGCTGCTCGGTCAGCCGGACGAGCGGTTCAATCTGGCTCATGACAACCCGGGGATCTTGAGCCCACCCATCATGCCTCCCATTTGCTGCTGTACGAGCTCGTCAGCCCGCCGCTGTGCATCGCTCACCGCCGCCACAATGAGATCCTGGAGCATCTCGACGTCATCGGCGGATACGACTTCGGGGTCGATCTTCAGACTCTGGATCTCCTTCACACCATTCATCACTACCGTTACCATCCCGCCCCCGGCGGTGGCTTCCACGTTGGTTTGCTTGAGCTGCTTCTGCAGGCTTTCCTGCATCTGCTGTGCCTGCTGCATCATCTTTTGAATGTTCATCGCTGATCAGATCTCCTCGACGTCCTTGATTTCCGCCGAGAACACTTCCAGCATCGTCTGCACGGCGGGATCGTCCATGGCGTCCGCCAAGAGGTCGTCAGGGGGGCCATCTTCGGTAGTCGGCGCCTGACGGGTTGGTCTCGCCCGTCCTTCCGGCGCCCGTGACCCGACGTCCATGTCGCCGGGGGGCTGGTCGGGAAGCGGGGGTTCGTTGGTGGGCGGTGCCGTCAAGCTGGGTTGCCGTACGTCGGTTGGTGTCTCCACCGGCGGTTCCGCCGACTTGGACTTCACCGGTGCTACCCCGGTTACCTGCCGTGTGCCAACCAAGATTTTCGTGCCCCCGACCTGAGTGGCGAGCCCTTCGAGCCACGACCGGCCGCTTTCGACCTGCTGGGCAAGGGTTCGCTGGGTCTCGCTGAACACGAACGTGACCCGATTGTCTTCTACCACGATTTGCTGGGCCTGAGCCGCGACCGTTCCATGAAAGAACTTCTTTGTGCGTTTCAACTCGGCCAGGAATGCGTCCTTCAAATCGGACGACGGGACTGGCGGCGAATCGGTCGCCGGTGACACGGACGGCGCGCTCGCACGTGGACGTGTCGGTGCGGGGCTCGTCGACGTGGTGGGAGCGGAGGCGGGTGGGCGACGCAGGCTGTCGGCGCGAGCGGTAGCGACGGGTTTAGCCGGGCTGCTGACCGGCGGCTTCTTCGTCCGCGACGCGGGCGCCATTGGCGAAGGTTGGCGCTCGAGGCCGTCGAAGAGCTCGGCGAGGGGCACCAGCGACCGCAAGTGCATCCACCGAATCATCGCCATCTCAAAGTGATACCGCGGCTGGGTCGCGCTTCGGATCTCAAACTCGGCTCGGGACAGCACGTCGAACCCACGAAGCAGGTCTTCCCGAGAGAACCGCTCCGTCAAGGTCCGGAGTCGGTCATGCTCAGCCTCAGCCGCGATCTCAGGATCGCTGATCCGTTGGGGGTCGACTTTGAGCACGAGCAGGTCACGGACCAGTCGAGAGAGCTCGCGACACACCGACCGCAGGTCGTAGCCCGCCTCGACAAACCGACTCGAGAGCTCGAACACCCGGGCGGCGGCTTCATCGGCCACCGTCTCGGCCATATCCAACACCGTGTCGCGTCCGATCAACCCCAGCACAGTCGACACTTCCTCGGAGGTCACGCTCGTGCCGGCAAACGCGATCACCTGGTCGAGGGCGCTCTGGGCGTCGCGCATGCTCCCATCGGCGGTCCGCGCCACCAAGGCCAGACCCGCGTCATCAATCGACACGTCCTCCGCTTTCGTGATCGCCGTAAGCTGTTCGATGATGGCCGCTGTCCCGATCGTCCGAAATTCGAAGACCTGTGACCGCGAAAGAATCGTGTCGGGGATCTTGTCGAGGAGCGTCGTCGCCATGATGAACACGACATGCGCCGGCGGCTCCTCCACCGACTTCAACAGGGCATTGAACGAGCTCGACGACAGCTGGTGGACCTCGTCGATGATGAACACCTTGAAGCGATCACGAACCGGCGTAATCGACAATCCGGCGATGATCACCTCCCGCACGTTGTCAACTTGCGTATGCGTAGCCGCGTCGATCTCCAAGACGTCGATGTCGCGCCCCTCTGCCACTTCACGGCAGGCATCACACTTGCCACAGGGATCCGCCGTGGGTCCCTCGACGCAGTTCAGCGCGCGAGCCAGAATCCGCGCCGTGGTGGTCTTGCCGACGCCACGTGGACCCGCGAACACGAACGCTTGGGCCAGTCGATCCTGCGCGATGGCGTTACGCAACGTCTGGGTGACGCCGCGCTGGCCGATGACGTCATCGAACCGTTGTGGTCGCCACTTGCGGGCGAGTACCTGATAGGCCATGTGGTGAGGGGTGGCGGGTCCCAGCCGCGACCCGGAAGAGCCTGCGGCACATGTCAGTGACTACTTAGCGCTGCTGCCTTCCGGCCCTGACGCGGTTCGTAGGCTGAAATTGCACAGGG
Organism: Acidobacteriota bacterium; assembly: GCA_036336225.1. Classification (GTDB taxonomy): domain Bacteria; phylum Acidobacteriota; class Vicinamibacteria; order Vicinamibacterales; family UBA8438; genus JAJEEA01. Next base: position 6,563 of record JAYZGM010000279.1, read on the forward strand.
TCCGGGCCGCGCTGCGACCCGTCACCAGCGGATGCCCAAACGGGGCACCAATTGGACGGCGGCGCCGGAGAGGAAACCGACCGGCAGTGGGTTCAGTCTACCGTCCGCATCGCCGACCGATCAAGCGGCCCCCAACGCCGGTGGAACGTTGGTCGAGGACCAAAAACCGGCATGATAGACTGCGTGATGCCGCTCTTCCGGCCCTTGCGGAGAGATGTCCGAGCGGTTGAAGGAGCACGCTTGGAAAGCGTGTGTAGGGGAAACTCTACCGTGGGTTCGAATCCCACTCTCTCCGCCATTTATGATGTATATATCTTTTATATTCAACTACTTACACCATAAAAACAAGGCACAACCCACTTTATTGCCCACACGCAAACAGGGCCTCCAGCCTCCCCCTCACACCGGAACAACTCGACAACAGGCGTCGCCCCTTGAGCGGCGTGAATGTGAGCATGATCATGCCGTCCTTAAACGTGCTCGTCTCGGCCGTGCGCAGCAAGCACTCGGAGTAGGCAGCTAGCGGACATTCCTCGTCGAGCAAGATCACATGCGGCGCAGTACCCTGGAAGCTTTCCCGGTCTTCGGAGGATGCGTTTCACGGCTGGTCCCCTCGGTCGAACGGAGTCGGCGGGGTCTGGTGGGCTGGTCCTATGCCACCTTCTCCGAGGGGTGGTCGCGTCGGATGGGCGAGGCGCACGCGACCGCCATTGCCATACGGTTGTGGACAACACGGGCCATTCTACGCCCCTGCTCCTCGACGAGGCGTTTCTGAAGAACCGGAGGTCTACAGTGTCGTCATACTCGAGAGTGAGGACACTTGCAATCCGGCCGATGGCCCGTTGCCAGGCGTGATGCGACGAGAAGCGTGTGAAACGGGCCGTAATGGACCAGTGCGATCGAGGAGCGACGGGTTGATGGGGGCCGCACGCACCGAGGTCGTGCCACGCGGTGTAACCGCACTACTGATCGCGTGTCTATTTTCCCTACTCGCGAGTGCACAATCACCGGAACGTCCGAGGGCCAGAGACGTCGGCGTTACGGTCGGCATCCTCTCGCCAGGCCCTCTCAATGCGATAACCGATGTGGCGGGTGTTCGGGTGGGTCACACCACTATCGTGCGTGGTGACGACATCCGCACCGGCGTCACCGCGGTGGTCCCTCACTCTGGCAACCTGTTTCGCGACAAGGTCCCGGGCGCCATCCATATCGGGAACGCCTTTGGCAAATTGGCTGGCTCCACTCAGGTGATGGAGCTGGACGAGATTGAAACCCCGATTCTACTCACCTCTACCCTCAATGTCCCGCAAGTGGCGGACGCGGTGCTGGACTATGTGCTGTCGATGCCAGGCAACGAGGATGTCCGGTCGGTAAATCCGCTCGTTGCGGAAACCAACGATGGCTTTCTCAATGACATCCGGGGACGCCACATCACGCCCGACGATGTGCGGCGGGCTATCGAGGAGGCAACCGACGGTCCCGTCAGAGAGGGAGCGGTTGGCGCGGGCACCGGCACGGTGGCCTTCGGATTCAAGGGCGGGATTGGTTCCGCGTCCCGAGCGCTACCGGACATCCTGGGTGGGCACACGGTCGGTGTCCTCGTACAGACTAACTTCGGCGGTGTGCTGTCGATCAATGGCGCGCCGGTCGGGCGCTTGCTTGGCCGTTACTTCCTGCGTGGCATTGTGGAGCCGACCTCGGAGGCGGCGGCCGCCCCCAACGACGCCGCTGACGGCTCGGTGATCATCGTGGTCGCAACCGATGCCCCCGTCGACGCACGAAATCTCGAACGTCTCGCGGCGCGTGCGATGTTCGGCTTGGCGCGAACCGGCGCGGCCGGGTCGAATGGTAGCGGTGACTACGTGATTGCATTCTCGACGCAACACCCCCGGGCCGCGGGTTCCGTGCAATCGGCCGAGACACTGGCAAACGGCGCAATGTCGCCATTGTTCCTGGCCGTGATCGAAGCCACGGAAGAAGCGATTTACAACTCGCTGTTTCGCGCGACGACGACGTCTGGCCGCGGAGGGACGGTGGAAGCCCTTCCCCTCGACAGGACGTTGGAGATTCTCGAGACACACAGATTGCTCGTCCGGTAGCCGCCTCGCTTACCTCCTCCGCCATCGCAGGCTGGCGCCGTGGACCGCGAGCGTTTCAGTAGCGGCTCTGATACCCCAATACCGCAGGCGGGTTGTGGCGGTTCTTCTCGATGATCGGCTATGACGCGACGGTCGAGAAATTCTGGCGCGCGCTCGGGTGGCCGTAGGAGGTGATTTGTCTCATCAGGATGCCCAGCATGCCCTTCACTGGGTCGTGGTATCCCCGGTGCCCTAAACCATTCGATGCGGTTGTTGAGCTCGCTTGGCCGATGGACCGCCGAGAGGCGATGAACGCGCCGGCGAAGGACCCGGCCAGTCCACGGAAGACGCCCGGCGACAGCGGCTCGAGCCGGCAAGCAACGCGGAATGGCTCGTCTGTCAATATTGCGACCGGTTCCTTCTGGGATCGATGATCTGAGCCGATTTCATCGGTTCTTGGTGATGCCGATCAGGACGTGACGGGTATGGTGGACACGGAGTGGTCTATGCGAATGTCTCTGGCTTGAGCTTGAAAATCGCACTCAGCTCCGCGCCGCTCAGGTTGGCCTCGGGCAATCCCTTTTCCTCACCGATGACTCGGTGCGCCACGTAGTCCCCGATCACCGGACCGATCTTGAACGCGTGCCACGAGCCGCCACCCACCAGCCAGACATTGTCCATCTCTGGATGGAGATCAAAGATGCACTGCGCATCGACGGAGTATTCGGTTTGACACGTCCACGCGGCGATGATCGGCTGGTCCTTGAGCGCGGGAAAGCGCGTGGCCACAGTCTGCCGGGCCTGGGCTTGTTCCTGGGCGTCCGGCAAATGCTCGAACGTGTCCGGGTCGACCGGGTGAGTGGGGTTTATGAGCAATCCAAAGCCGGCGCCGTTGATGCTCGGTAGACCGAGACCGGTGTTGGGGAGGTTGGGGACCGAGAAGCGCGTGTCACCGGGCGGCGTGCCGAACATGTAATATCCAGCTTTTCGAACCGAGAGCTTGTCCTTCATCACCACGGGGAACACGTTGGGTAGCCACGCTCCCACCGCGAATACACACGACCCCGCGCTGACGGTCTCTCCCGACGAGAGTGTTACGGTCTGTAGCCTTCCCCCCGCGCGTGCCCCC
>JAYZGM010000280.1:0-12748 GCA_036336225.1 Acidobacteriota bacterium
TCGTCACCCCAGCCCCTATTCTGGTCACATATCGCATCGGCAACAGGAGAGCGCTGTGCGTATCGTAGGTCGCGCGCATATACACAACCGGCGGGAAGAGGTGCTCTCGCACCAACTGGAGGTGACGACGCCAGCCAGAAAACTGTCGAAGGTCGGAGAGCAGAATGTGAGCCTTCGTCAGATTCGACCGGAGAAACACCCGAGACGGCTCATCCGCCGCCGTGTCCGCTATACGGCGGACGACCACGCGAGGCCAATCGTGAGACGCGCCGGAGCCCAGCCGGTCGGCCAGAAGGGGCTCAACCCCATGCCGTCGGGCGGCGGCCAGCATCGCGTTCATGCCGCCGACCGATGCCACCCGAGCCCAGGGCGGCAGGTCGCCGCGAAGCACGGCGATCAGCAACTCGTCGAGGACCGCGAGCGGGCGTCGGGGAACCATGGACCGAGGATGCCACTATCGCCGGACGGCGATTCCCGTCACCTCGAATCTCGCCCCCCGCAACAAAGTCCCGGCACCGAGAAACGCCCGAGCCGGTGGATCGTCGGTCGTAAAGAACGTCCGATACACGGTATTGAAATCGTCATAAAACGCGACGTCTGAACAGAAAACCTGGACGTTGACAAGATCGTCCATCGTCATGTCTGCTTCTTCGAGCACGGCCTGGATCTGACCGAGCACGTTTCGCGCCTCGTCCTGGGGGGTCGTCGGCGGCTCACCTGTCGCCGGGTCGAGACCGAGACGACCAGCCAGATACAAGGTGTCACCAACCTGAATGGCGTCACTAAACAACGGATTTTGGGTGGTTCGGCCCGGCAGATTCACCGCCCGCCGATCGGCCTCAGGTTGCGCCCGAACAAGCCCCAGCATCCCGGTGCCAAGCACGCCGGTCACAAGACCGGTGATAAAGATCTGTTGAGTTCTCATCGGTTAATCTCCAATCTGAAACACCGTCGACCCGGTTGTCTGACGGGCCTCCAGCGCTCGATGCGCCTCGGCCGCCTCTTCGAGCGCGAACGACTGGCTGATCTCGACCGTCACCGCCCCGCTCGTGACCACATCGAACAGGTCGGTCGTAGTGGCCTCGAGCTCCTCTCGGGTCCCGATGTAGCTGGCCAAGGTGGGGCGGGTAAGAAAGAGCGACCCTTTGGCGGCCAGAACACCGGGACTGAACGGTTCCACCGGCCCCGAGGCGTTGCCGTAGCTGACCATGAGTCCCCTAGGGCGAAGGCAATCGAGCGAGTCCATGAAGGTGTCCTTACCGACGGAATCGAAGACGACCGGAACCCCAGCGCCATCGGTCAGGCTCTTCACGCGATCGACGACGCTCTCCCGCGTGTACACGATGGGATGGTCACACCCTCGGGTCCGCGCGAGCTCCGCCTTCTCATCCGTTCCGACGGTTCCGATCACCGTCGCACCGAGATGTTTCGCCCATTGGCACGCGATGAGCCCGACCCCGCCCGCGGCGGCGTGTATCAGCACCGTATCACCCGGTTGTACCGGATAGATCCGCCGCACGAGATACTGCACCGTGCATCCTTTGAGCATCATCGCGGCGGCCTGTTGATCGCTGATGCCATCGGGCACACCGACCAACCGGGCAGCGTCGATCACCCGTCGCTCGGTATAACTGCCAAGACTCATACAGTAGGCGACCCGATCACCGACCCTCACGCCTGACACGTCCTCACCGACTGCCTCGACGACGCCGGCCGCCTCATTGCCGATGATTGCAGGCTTTGTCGGTACCGGATAGAGCCCGGTGCGGTGGTAGACATCGATAAAGTTGAGCCCGGCTGCTGTCTGCCGGACCAGGGCCTGCCCCGGTCCAGGCGCGCCCGGATCGGCGGTTTCCCACCGCAGGACCTCTGGCCCCCCATGCTCGTGTATCCGAATCGCTCTCGTCATCTCCTGCTCCATGGCTCCACCACTGTCGTGCTGGCTTCTCGATGATCTCGATGAAACTGTCCAGTCACGCCCTCGGGATCACCGGGCGATATCAGGCGGAGCGCGGCTGTTGGCCCGGGATTATAGCGCTCGACAGAAGGTTCATCGATCTGGTGGTCTGTCCTCGTCTCCAGCCAGGTGGGCTGGTCTTCCCGGAGGCGGTCGGTTACGATGCGTGCCGAGCGTGACCACAACTGCTTCCCCTCGCACCGACTCAATCACTGAACACGTCCCAGCCACGAGTGCATTCGATCCGCTTCACCCTCCGGACCCCACGCTAGTCGCTGATTGTGTCCACTGCGGTTTCTGTCTGCCGACGTGTCCGACGTATGTGTTGTGGGGACGTGAGACCGACTCGCCTCGTGGCCGGATCGTGCTCATCAAGGGGGGGCTCGAGGGCGACACTCCGATCACGAATCAGTTCGCGCGTCACTTTGACACATGTCTCGGCTGTATGGCGTGCGTCACGGCCTGCCCGTCCGGCGTGCAGTACGACAAGCTGCTTGAGGCGACACGCCCGCAGATTGAGAGACAGACATCGCGGTCACTCGCGGATCGGCTCTTTCGAGGCCTGATTTTCGCGTTGTTTCCATACCCTCGCCGTCTGCGCATGCTGGCGGCGGAGTTGTGGGCCTACCAGCGGTTGGGCCTGCAGTGGATCGTCCGACACAGCGGTGTGTTGCATCTGTTACCGACCCGCTTGCGCGCCATGGAACGAGTCCTCCCACCGGTCTCGTTACGCGGGGCCTGGACCAACCCGACAGTTCACCTCCCGGCTCAGGGTGAACCCCGGAGGCGGGTCGGCCTGTTGCTTGGGTGTGTGCAACGGGTGTTTTTTGACGAGGTCAACCAAGCGACCATGCGGGTCCTGACCGCGGAGGGGTGTGACGTGGTCGTGCCGCGGGCTCAGGGATGCTGCGGAGCGCTGATGCTCCACGCCGGGCGTGAGCACGACGCGTGCGCGATGGCGCGAAAATTTATTGACGTCTTCGAAGCCGAGGCAGCTGACGTCGATACGATCGTCATCAACGCGGCCGGATGCGGGTCAACCGTGAAGGAGTACGGGCACCTATTGCGTGACGACCCGGTCTACCGAGACCGTGCCCAAGCGATTGCCGACAAGTGCCGCGACATTTCTGAAATTCTCGCGGAGCTGGAGCCGCGTGCGCCGCGTCATCCGATACCGCTGAGAATCGCCTATCACGATGCTTGCCACCTGCAGCATGCGCAGGGGGTGAATCGGGAGCCGAGACAGGTCTTGGCGACGATTCCGGAGCTCGAGTTGTGTGAAATCCCGGAGGCTGGAATCTGTTGTGGCTCAGCTGGCATCTACAACCTCGTGGAACCAGAGGCTGCCGCGGCGCTGGGGGATCGAAAAGCAGGCCACATCCAGACGACCCGAGCCAACGCCGTGGTCTCAAGCAACCCAGGGTGTCTACTCCAGATCGCCGGCCGCCTCGAGCAGTCACAGACACCGCTCCCCACCTATCACATGGTGGAGCTGGTGGACGCATCCATCCGAGGCACGACGCTATCGGGCTAGCGTCCGGTCCCGACTCACGAGAAGTGTGGCTCAGCCAGTCTCATTGCGAAAACGATGAACCGAACTCGGGGCCGTTCCGGCTGAGCCAGACCACTCATCTGTAGTTGAACACCCGGTGATGGAGTGTAGACTCAAACCCAGCTCTCACCACGCGCGAAACGACCCAGCCGCTCTGGTTGATTGCCGCGCGCAGGCGACCTCACCGCGACAATCGGGGTCGTTACCGAACGGGCCCGACGGCCCCTTTTGAAACAGGCAAGCGGCTCCTCGGATCCGTTTCGTCACCACACACGGAGACCCATCAGACGCCAAACCGCATTTAGAAATAGTGCAGTGACGCTGGTCTGCTCGTGGTCTTCTCTGCAAAAGACGTGATCCTGTTGCGGGCCACACTAGCGTCCTGCAAACCGTAGTTTGCAGCATACGTCCCTGACGTGGCGCCTGACTGCCACAGGGCACTAGATGCCCCCTGGACCGCGACCAGGATTGAGCGTCCCAGCGGGATCAAACTGACGCTTGACCTGCCGCATGACGGGAAGTCCATCACCGATTGTTCCCCATGGGTCGAGCTGCCGCCGCAAATCCTCATCACCACGCTGCAACACCGCGCTGCCGTGTCCGACCGTCAGCCGCTCCCGCAACTGACGGATGAAGGAAATCTGCTGGGTCAACGGGCCCGCGATGCGAAGATATAGCACGCCAAGCCCGGCCCGGCCGATCAGCTCGGCATCAAGGGTCCCGCCACGGGTCACCTCATCGAGCCAGGCGAATGTCGCGGGGAGGTCGCTCGGCAATACGACAAGCTTCACAACCGCTCCTTCCCCCTCAAAGACGCGCGCCTGATGGGCACGCCACGCCGCGGGTTCGTCCGCTTCCGCTATCACGGTGGCGGTTCCACCGGTCTCACCAGCAAGCGCGACAGCATGCGCCGCCTGCTGCACCGCAACCGACTCCACCGATTCGAATCGAACGAGTAGAGTGCTGGACGGCCAGGTCACCTCCATCGCCGTTGGCGTCGAGGCGAGGTCGAGCAACCGGTTGGCGTAGGTCGCACACTGCGTCGCATCCGCGTAGCTCACACGAACGCTACGCGAGGCGTCAGCCACCGGCGCCAGCTTGAACGTCGCCGTGAGAATGACTCCGAGACAGCCAAACGACCCCGTGAACAATCGTGACAGGTCATACCCGGCCACATTCTTCACGACGATCCCACCGCTCTTCGCCAGCACCCCGTCGGCGCGGGCCAGGGTCATGCCGATGATCAGATCACGCGGCGCGCCATGTCGCTGCCGACGCGGGCCGCTATCGTTGGTCGCCACGATACCCCCGATGGTGGCGTGTTCGTGTGCGGGGGGATCGAGCGGAAGCCATTGCCGGTGACGGGCAAGCTCAGCATTGGTGGCGGCCAGGGTGGCCCCCGCTTGCACGGTGGCGGTGAGGTCCCCATGTCGGTGCGCCTCCACCTCCGCCAACGCCTCCGTCGACAACAGGAGGTCCACTTCACGCGCAAGCGCACCCCATCCCAACTTGGTGCCTCCACCTCGGATGAGAACGGACCGGTCGGTGTCGGAAGCCCAGCGAAGCGCACGGGCTACCGCTTCAGAGGTCGGGGGGGCGACGACCACCGCCGGCACCACTCCATCGATCCGGTCAGCGGGGGTACCCGGGCGCGCGGCCGCATCACCGAGCCGCTCGTTCAGTTCCACTACCTGCCGGTCGGGGGACGGACGAACGCCGTCCACTAGAGGCGCTCCACCAGACCGGCGGCTTCCGCCGGATGCGCGCGATACGGACCGGGCACCTCACCACAGAGACGTGGTGTCGGAAAGAGCTTGTCCGGATTACAGAGCTCGTTGGGGTCGAACGCCTGACGCACCAGCTGCATCGTCTCGAGGTCAGCCTCACTGAACATCTTCGGCATGTGACACGCCTTATCGGCGCCGATACCGTGCTCTCCGGTCAACGAACCACCAACGTCGAGACAATAGGACAGAATTTCCGACGCCACTTGTTCGGCCAGCTCAGCCTGGCCGTCAACCGCGTCGTCGTAACAGACCAGGGGATGCAAGTTTCCGTCGCCGGCATGGAACACGTTTCCGATTGTCAACCCAGAGTCACACTCGAGCTGCCGGATACGTCGAAGCACCTCTGGGAGCGTCGAACGTGGGATCACCCCGTCCTGGACGTAGTAGCTGGGCGCCACGCGCCCCATGGCAGCAAACGCCGCCTTTCTCCCCATCCAGATCCGACCGCGCTGCGCGTCGTCCTGAGCGACCTGTACCCCCCACCCCCCGTTTCGTGCGCATACCGCCTCGATCTGCTCGAATAGCGTGGCGACCTCATTCTGCGAGCCGTCCAGCTCCACAATCAATATGGCCTCAGCGTCGGGGAACCCTGGGTGCACGGCGGCCTCCGCCGCCCGAATCGTCGTCCGGTCCATCATCTCGATGGCGGCGGGAATGATGCCGGCAGCAATGATGTCTGACACCGCGTTTCCCGCCGCATCGGTCGAATCAAAAGCGGCCAGCAGCGTGCGAACTGACTCGGGGCGACGCAGGAGACGGAGTGTGATTTTGGTGACCACGGCGAGCGTCCCTTCCGAACCAACGAGGACCCCCAACAGATCCAGCCCCGGGCTATCGAGCGCATCCCCACCCAAGTGAATCAGCTCGCCATCCGGCAACACGGCTTCCACGCCAACGACGTGGTGGACGGTAAACCCGTATTTCAGGCAATGGGCTCCACCGGAGTTCTCCGCGAGATTGCCGCCAATAGAACAAATCTGCTGGCTCGACGGGTCCGGGGCGTAGTAGTAGCCGTCCCCGGCGACCTGACGAGTCACCTCGAGATTCATGACCCCGGGCTCGACCGTGATCCGCTGATTGGGAAGGTCGATATCGACCACGTGGTTCATCCGGGTCATCACGATCAAGACACCGTCAGGATGGGGCAGCGCTCCAGCCGAGAGTCCCGTCCCCTGACCACGCGCGACAAACGGAACCTTCGACCGATGACACAACCGCACCACGGCCTGGACCTGATCGGTGGTTTCGGGAAGCACGGCCGCCCCGGGTCGCGACCGGTGCGACACGAGACCGTCCGACTCGTAGGTCAATAGCTCCGCACCGTCCTGGACCAATCCGTCCGTCCCGACGATCTGTTCGAGCTCGGCAAGAAACTCTGTCTTCATATTAGTTAGGCGAAGCGACTACGAATCCTCACCCGGCCCATACCGTGACTTCGCCTCTACGGTCTGGAGTACTGGTCAATGACGTCCACAATCGCCCGCTGACACACTTGACAGAAGCCGACGGGGTTACGCGTGAACATGATGCAGTCGACCTCAGAGCGATACAACCCTGTCGGCTCATACGAAGCACCCTCAAAAGCCCCAACCCGGTCGGCGTACGACATTCCGCCCAGCAACGCCGTCTCGCGCTGCATCTGTTCGGTGAACAAACGATCCATGACCGCTTCCACCACGCCCTCTTCACGCAATGCCCGTCGCTCCTGCTGTGCCTCAACACTTCCGGCCTCAAACGACGTCTTGTCCCAAGGCGTTGGGAGTGGGGTGTCCGGCTCAATCAAATCGCCCCACTTCACATGGTCAGGATCATGCAACGCCGTGACGTTTGGCTCCCACGGCTCGGGGTGAAACGCGGCACCGGTCTCATAGGCCACATCGGAGGTGTAGTACTCATCGGCGAGTCCGGCGAAGTGATGTCCAAACTCGTGAATAAACACATACTCGGCAAACCCGGTGTCCGCCGCGGCTGTCGCCTGAAAGTTGAAGATGCCACCGCCGCCATACTGCGCGTCATTGACAAGAATCTCGAGAAATTCATACGGCGCGGCCGACGCCGCGTCGCGGAGGGCACGGTTGTCATAGGTGAGCACGTAACGTTCTGAGTCGAAAATGTTGTACTGCGCCGAGAGCGGCGTGCGCCGAAAGACACCGGCCCGCGGACGGGTCACCCCCGACTCAGCCGAAGGGAGGTCAAGCCCCCACACGTTGAAGTCAGACCGGCGACTTCGGAACGGGTCTTCGTCAAACAACGCGTTGACCAAACGGGTGGCATCCTCGTGAAACTTCGGGATCTCCTCAGCTGTGTACCCCTCCCCGATGACCAGCAGATCCACCTTCTCCGCCGGAGGGCCATGCTCGAAGATCGGCCAGACGCGACCCTCGGGCGCCCGGTCCTCGGGATTCACGAACCGCGAATCGGGTTCGATGACGGTCGACCAGCGCTCGTGAAAGCTGTTCTGGTCATCCCGACTCTTGAGCACGACCTGCACCGGAATCTTTGGCCATGGAAACCGCAACGATTCGTGAAAGCTCCGGTGAACCTGCTGCGACTCGGGGGTCGTTTCCCACTCCCCATAAATCGAGGCAAACCCACGCGAATACAGAACCTGGTTGGTTCGCCGATCGATCACCTCAACCCGGTACTTACCCAGATTCAAGGTATCTACGAGACGCGTACGACTCCCAGCCCACGGTCCATCGGACACGACCTGATCAAGTGCGAAGATCTCCTGCCCGACACCACCAGAGTGGACATAGTCCACACGCATGGTCTTGTCGTCGAAATAGGTATCGAACCCGGGTGGCCCCTGTCCCGCCGTCTGGAGCCCGAGTCCAAACACGACGAGCACACTCGCCACTCCCCCAAACAGACGTTGGCCGGAAGCAGTCTGACGCGGCACCGTGCTACACATGGCGGTATTCTAGTCCCTAAGGGAGAACCGTGCTGGACCAGATACCGATGGATTTGGCCGGAGACGTGGCACGCCGCGCTCTCGCGACGCTATCGGTTCTGTGGCGGACGGCGAGCACCGTCAACTCGCAGAATCCACCCACCTCCGAACCGGACCCTGGACCGGCATACCTGACTCGGGGCGACGACGTGGAGGAGACGTATGACGCGCATGTCGATCGACTCACAAGATAAAGACATCGGCGGCGTCAATTTGGCCACATCCTGGGCTTCACAGACCGCTACATCCGTGGCGCCCCGACCCAGGTTTGTGTGTCGGTCTCACTGCCAATCGTTGATCGACGTTCTGGCGCAGTACGATCGGTAGCAACACGTGCATGAATCGTCCGTCTCTCTGCCGGAGGAGGTCATCGAACGACTGTACCGCCAGACGCTGCGCGAATCCGACCTCGAGCCAGATCAACTATCTGCCACGAGCTTCGCGACGGCTCTCGCTCGGAGTGTGGGACATCGTTTTTCAGAGGCCGAACCTAGCCCGCAGGACCGGGATCGGTATCTGGATCGCTTGCAACTCTCGGATCTCGCGCTGGCGTGCGCGTGTGGCGACGGCGATGAACGGGCGTGGGCTCGATTCATCGAAGAGCTGAGACCGGTGCTATATCGGGTCGGGCGGGCGCTCACCGGCGACGACATGGAGGGCCGGACCCTCGCAGACTCGTTGTACGGCGACTTGTATGGCGACGGGCCAGGCACGCAAGATGAACACAATACGCGCACGTTGTTTCGCTACTACGACGGTCGAAGCACCCTGGCCACCTGGCTACGAGCCATCCTGGCGCAACGATACGTGGACCATTACCGGACCAACCGCCGTCTCGTGCCAGCAGAGGACACTGCGCTTGAACGGCAGACCGTTGTTGCCGCTCCGACGTTGGCAGGAAGTCCGGACACGATCCGTCACCTCGCGGTGATCCACTCGGCGCTTCGACAAGCCCTGCGGACACTTCCGTCTCGCGATCGCCTACGTATGGGTTGCTATTACCAGCAGAACATGACCCTCGCCACGATCGGTCAACTGCTCGGTGAGCATGAAGCGACGGTCTCGCGTCACCTCGCCCGAGCTCGCCAGACGATCCGTGACGCGCTCACGGGCGCACTTCGCGTCGAGGGTCTGACACCGGCCGAGACCCGGACTTTCCTGACCGAGGCCGCGGAACGTTGGCCGTTCGATCTCACCCGGGACCTGCAAGAAATGGCAGACACGACGTTCAGTGAGGGTGTGTGACAGAGACATCTCGTGGTCGCGCGTTCACCGACGCGCTCATTCGCCGTAGTCTCGCTGAGCAGCGAGCAACGACCGACTGTCCCGAACCCGCAATACTCGCGGCGTTCTACGAGCGGGCGCTGGACCAGGACGAGACCGTCCACTGGACCGCACATCTCGCCGACTGTCAGCTGTGTCAGAGCACGCTTTCCGCGATGGTCGAGTCCGAAGCGGCGGTCGGTGAACCCGAACCGACCGATCACAAGAGCCGGTGGCGCTGGTCGGGCTGGCGCGCAATGGCACCAATTGCAGCCGCCGCGGTCGTCTTGCTCGGCATCTGGGTGGTCGATCCCATGTGGGTCATCGACTCCAAACCTACGACCACCGGCTCTGAAAGTCCTTCGGCTACCCGCGAGCAACTCGAACCACGCGCGCCGGACGCTGAGGTAGAAGCTCGCCAAACCGTCTCGGACACGCCGGAACTAATGGTCGCATCTGCCGGAACAGGCGAAAGCGACAGGAGCGCGGAGGCGTCGCCCCCTCCTCGCAACACGGCACCTCAACGCCCCAGTCCTCCACCCGCCGCACCACCCGGCGCAGCGCCGGCCCCCGCGTCCCGGGACCGAGTCCGGCCTCCCGTAGAAACACTTGGAACACAAAACGGTGCTCGGCTGTCCCCCCCCGACTGGGGTCCGTCTCACGGGGCGACGGAGGGCGGGACATTCGTCATCACCTCTCCGGATCCTTCCGTCCGCTGGCGGATCTCAAACGAACGGACGGTACAGCGCTCGATCGACGGCGGCGTCAGCTGGGATTCCCCCCTTGACGCCGGTGGACTGATCTCGGCCGGCGTCGCACCCACTCCTGACGTGTTGTGGCTGGTCGGTGAAGATGGGTTGGTTCGACGCGCGACCGATGTGGTGGGGTGGCTCCCAAGCACATCGCCAACTGACGTTGGTCTCTCCGCCATAGAGGCAATCGACGATGTGCGTGCGACCATTACAACGGTCGATGGCCGGCGTTTTACAACGACAGACGGTGGTCAGCGGTGGATACCGGATGAGAACGACTGATAGGATCCGCCGCGCCGTATGACGACACAGCCCGCAAACAAGCACACCGCGATCGGCGTGGGCCTCAACGTGTTCCTGCTGTTGCTGATCGCCTACGGGTACTGGCAGTCAGACGACTGGAAGTGGGCCTGGGTCATGGTTGGCATCCCGATCGCGATCGTGACCCTTCGATACGCGTGGCATCTTTATAAGAATTAGAAAGCGCTCTTCGTTCGGGAGTAGTCAACCACTCCGCATTCGGCCCCTGCGCAACTTAGCTTCCGGAGCAAGACACCTCCCGCCAGGCCAGAAGCGTCAGTCTGACACGGCCAGCTCTCCGGGCACAATCGGCCGCGTCCGTGGAAGCTTGCCACGATACGCGAGCCAGCCGACGAATGCGAGGAGCCCAACGAACACGACGAGCTTGAGGATGTCTCCCGCCCGGCCATACGGCAAGACGCGCCACAAGAACCACAATACCGGTTGGCCGATACACATGGCCCACACCGAACCGTAGAAGTAGCGTCGCTCGTGTCCTTCCCCCTGAGTAGATGGCTTGACCCGCGGGAGCCTACCGGCCACCCCCAGCACCCAGACCGCAACGGCGAGCGGAAAGTAGCCCAGTTCATACATCTGACGCATGTTCCATTCGCCGGTCACGATCGCCACCGCGAGCCCGACGATGTTGAGCACGCCGAACGTGACCACGGCACTCCAGGCGAACGTATAACAGACCCGACGATACAGAGGATTCGGTCGGTCTTCGGTAAACCGGATGATGTACGGACGTGGCTCGCAGCCAGGAAGGCGTCCGCGTAGTCCTGCGATCCCAGTGGCGATCAAAACAAGCCCGAGCCACAAGCCCATCCGAAGGTCGAACCCCCTCTCGAAGAGGTCAAAGGTCAGCGGCCCCGGCATGATGAAAAACACAAAAATCCAAATGGGCCAATGTGACAGCCGATAGTAATACTTGTTGCGATAGCGGATCCTGCGGTCGCTTGCGAGTTCGACCGGAATACCGGCCGGGGTGGTCGAAGACGGAATTGTGGTCACGGGCACGGTCAACGAGTAAGTCGAAGATCGGCGTCTATCGCCTTGCCGACGGCCGTTAGTCGATCAAACCACAACGGGTAAGCCAGCCGACGTATATCGAGCACCTCGCCATAACGACACAACCGATCGAGGTGCAAGCGCATCTGATCACGGTCGTCCGTGTCTAGCGTGTAAGCGTGTTTGACCAGCTCCATAAGGGCATCGCGGGAAGTGAGTCTGTCAATCGACACCACGCCCGACCCGTCGTGGTACAGAGCGAGCACATAAAGCCGCGACAGTCTAACCGTTTGGTCGCAAAACCGGAACCCGGGATCCGCCACGAAAAAGCGCCGTTTGCTCGATCTTGGCGACACTCTCACCCCACGCCAGTGAGTCAGCCCCAATCCTTTGAGGGACGTGGGCCATAATCGGACACTGGCGTAACTCGCCGTGACGGCGACCTCGCCGGCGTCCAACTCGACCACGGCGCTGTCATCCGCCACGACCTGCCACCCTCCGAGACTAAGCGAAGCGGCCAGAGTCGACTTTCCGGTACCGGTCGACGCGAGGAACCCGACACTTCCGAGGGGACCGGACACCACACTCGTATGGAGAATGACCCGCCCTCGATGACTGAGAATAAGAGGCAGGACCACTCTGTCCTGATTCAATACAATCACTTTAAATATGGACTAAATGGACGTTTTGTCTAGTTTTTGTCCAGTTATTTAAATAAATCACCTATTCGCAACATTTTATATCCGTTTGCCCACGTTTCGGTCAGAACCAAGCACCGCTCTAAAACGCTCCACGTCCCCCCAGATCGACGACTCCACAAAAGCCCAAGCAATCCCCCTACCTCACCGCTCAACCTCTTACAGACTCGACCTCGCGGGACAGGTGATTCACCATTTTTTTCTCTCCAAATACCGCTACCCGGGAAGTACAGGGGGCGAGTTGACCCTGCAGGGGATTCGGAAGTCAATTGCCGGAAGTCGCAATTATCCAATTTACCGCTAAAGTTCCACAGACGGAGATTGATTTCCCGTGACCCACAGACTTTTGGTGTTGCGCGTCATTCCGGACGATGGATCGGTATAAAGATTCAATGACTTCAGCAACTCACGAAATCCCAGTTCGTGCGGGAATAGCTCTCCGCAAAGTCTAGCAACAACCGAGCGGCTGTCTTCC